>NZ_JBHWZH010000048.1:0-13059 GCF_042728285.1 Streptomyces sp. NPDC060194
GCCCGGCGGAGGTCCGCCGGGCCCGTGCGTCGTGCGTTCGGACGGTCAGAGCTGCTCGATGACGTAGTCCACGCACCGCGTCAGCGCCTCGACATCCGCCGGGTCGATCGCCGGGAACATCGCGACCCGCAGCTGGTTGCGGCCCAGCTTGCGGTACGGCTCGGTGTCGACGATCCCGTTCGCGCGCAGCGCCTTCGCGACGGCCGCGGCGTCGACCTCGTCGGAGAAGTCGATCGTACCGATGACCTGCGAGCGCTCGGCCGGGTCGGTGACGAACGGCGTCGCGTGCTTGGAGGCGTCCGCCCAGCCGTACAGCGCGGCCGAGGAGGCGGCGGTGCGGCCGGTCGCCCAGGCGAGACCGCCCTGGCCGTTGATCCACTTCAGCTGCGAGTCGAGCAGGTGCAGGGTGGCGAGGGAGGGGGTGTTGTACGTCTGGTTCTTCAGCGAGTTGTCGATCGCCGTCGGCAGCGAGAAGAACTCCGGGACGTGCCGGCCGCCCGCGTGCACGCGGGCGGCGCGCTCCAGGGCGGCGGGCGAGAAGACGGCGATCCACAGGCCGCCGTCGGAGGCGAACGACTTCTGCGGGGCGAAGTAGTAGACGTCCGTCTCGCGGATGTCCACCGGCAGCCCGCCGGCGCCGGACGTCGCGTCGACGAGCACCAGCGCGCCCTCGTCCGCGCCCGCCACGCGCTTGATCGGCGCGGCGACGCCGGTCGACGTCTCGTTGTGGGTCAGGCCGTACACGTCGACGCCCGCCTCCGCCTTCGGCGCGGGGTGGGTGCCCGGGTCCGAGGAGATGACGGTCGGCTCGTCCAGCCACGGGGCGAGCTTGGCCGCCTTCGCGAACTTGGAGGAGAACTCGCCGAACGACAGGTGCTGCGACTTGCGCTCGATGAGCCCGTGGGTCGCCACGTCCCAGAACGCGGTGGAGCCGCCGTTGCCGAGGATGACCTCGTAGCCGTCGGGCAGGTCGAACAGCGCGCGCACGCCGTCGCGGACCGAGCCCACCAGGTTCTTCACCGGCGCCTGCCGGTGGGACGTCCCGAGCAGAGACGTGCCGGTCGCGGCGAGCGCGTCCAGCGCCTCCGTCCGTACCTTGGAGGGGCCCGCGCCGAAACGGCCGTCGGCGGGCTTGATGTCAGCGGGGATCTGGATATCAGCCACGGGGGCAGCGTAGTGGGTGCGCGGTCGGCCCCTCGCCCTCGGTCCGGGGGATGAGACGTGCCGTCCCGGCCGCAGGGAGCGTGCCGCCTGGCCGAACCCCGGGGTCACCGCCCCCTGCTCGGCCGCCCCTTGAGCACGCGCCGCAGCCCGAGGACCGCCGCCACCCCGATCCCGATCACCAGCAGCCCCGTCCCGGACACCGAGCCCCCGGCGTCGTCGCCCGCCGCGCCGCCCGCCCCGTCGCCCCCCGCGCCGGGGGACGAACTCGCCCTCGGGCGGGGCGACTCGGCCCGCTCCTCCCCGGAGAGCGGCACCCGCACCACCCCGCTGCCCGCACCCTCGCTGCCGTACATCAGCGCCGATCCGTCCGCGCTGTACGTGACGGACTCCCCCTGCCGCTGGAGCGGCACGTCGGCGGACCGCTCGCGGACCGGCCGCCCCTCGGCGGCGTCCCAGTCGTAGGTGCGCCCGCCGAAGTAACCGCGGACGGCGAGGCGTTTCCCGTCCGGGGAGAACGCCCCGTCGGTGGCCCACAGGTCGAGGTCCGCGACGCGGGTGAAGGTGTTGGTGACCCCGGCCCGCAGCTTCTGCGGGCCCGCGTAGAACCCGCCGCCCGCCTCGTTCTTGCTGACGATGTACGCGCGACCGGTCACGGGGTGGACGAGCAGCGACTCCGCGTCCCGCGGCCCGTCGGCGTACTTCACGTCGTACTGGGTCGCGGTGACGGTGATGTCGCCCTTCAGCTCGGCCGGCTCGGGGAACTCGTAGATCCAGACGTGGTCCCAGGACCCGTTCAGGTTGTCCCCGATGTCGCCGACGTAGACCCCGCCGGGCCCGACGGCGATCGCCTCCATGTCGCGGGGCGTGCCGACGCCGCGCAGGGTGACGGTGGCGACGGTCCTGCCCGTACGGGAGTCGACGGCGAAGACGCGCGGGGAGTCCTGGTCGTTGTGCGTCCAGTAGATCCCCGGGTGCTCGCGGGACGCGGCGAGGCCGGAGGACTCCACGATCCGCGGGTCGGTCATCGTGAAACCGCCGTCGTCGGCGCGGGCGTTCCCCACGGGGACGAGGAGCAGGGCCGAGGCCGCCACCGCGGCACACAGGGAGTACGAACGCATACGCCCAAGCCTCCCATCCCCCCGGCGGGCGGGTGACCGGTCACCCGTCGAGCGCCGCGAGCGCGCCCAGCGCCCGGGCCACCGGCTCCCTCCCGGCGGGCAGCAGCGGGAGCCGGACACCGGGGGCGGGGATGCGGCCCCGGGCGTGCAGCACGGCCTTGACGACGGTGGGGTTGGGCTCCGCGAAGAGCGCGGCCGACAGGACGGACAGCCGCCGCCCGAGCGCGGCGGCCCGGACACCGTCGCCCCCGCGCCAGGCGTCGGCCAGCTCGGCGAACCCGCGGGTGGCCAGATGGGCCGAGGCGAGGATGCCCCCCTCCGCGCCCAAGGCGAGCAGCGGCGACAGCAGCACGTCGTCGCCGGCGTAGACCGCGAAACCCGGCGGGCGGGTCGCCATCAGCTCGACGGTGGCGGCGGTGACGGCGCCGGCCGCGTACTTCACCCCGGCGACGTTCGGGATCGCGCCCAGCGCGCACAGCGTCCGGGCGCTCAGCTCCTGACCGGTGCGGTAGGGGACGTGGTAGACGAGGAGCGGTACCGGGCTCGCGGCGGCGAGTGCGGTGAAGTGCGCGACCACGCCGGCCTCGGACGGCCGGGTGAAGTACGGCACGAGCGAGAGTGCCGCCACCGCCTCCGGCACCTCCGTTAGGGCCGCCAGCGCCCGGCGGGCCGCCGCGGTGTCGTTGCCGCCGGCGCCCACCGTCAGGGGCGCGCCGCGATCACGGCACACCCGCGTGACGACGCCGAGGACCGCGGCCCGCTCCTCCCCGGTGAGCGTCGAGACCTCCGCCGTGGTGCCGAGCGCCACCAGCCCCGCGGCCCCCTCGTCCAGGCAGGTGTGGGCGAGCCGTTCGAGTGCGTCCAGGGCGACCTCCCCGCCGTCGGCGAAGGGGGTGACCAGCGGGACGTGGACGCCGGGCGGCAGTGCGCTGCTTCTCATGCGCCGATCCTGCGCCCGGCGAACGGCCGCGGTCCATGCGGAACTTCCGACGCTCGCCTTAAGGTGCTCCGATGCTCAACCCCCACCAGCTGCTCCTGCTGCGCGAACTCGCCCGCCGGGGCACCATCGCGGCCGTGGCCGAGGCCCTGTCGTACAGCCCCTCGTCGGTCTCCCAGCAGTTGTCGCTCCTGGAGCGCGGAACGGGGGTGGCGCTCCTGGAGCGCACCGGGCGGCGCGTCGTGCTGACCCCGGCCGGGGCGAACCTCGTCCGCCGGGCCGAGGTGATCCTCGAGCACCTGGAGGCGGCGGAGGCGGAACTGGCGCGGAGCAACGGCGTGGCCGGCCCGCTGCGGCTCGGCGTCTACCCGTCCGCGGCGCGCGTCCTCGGCGCCGACCTCGTCACCGCGCTGCGCGCCGCGCACCCGCGGATCACGCTGTGGCTGCAGGAGATCGACCCGTACGACGCCTCGCACGCGCTGCGCGCGGACCGGCTGGACGTGGCGCTCGTCCACGCCTACGACGGGTTGCTCCCGCCCGCGGCGCCGGGCGTCGAGAGCGAACCGGTCTTCACCGAACGGATGCTGCTGGCCTGCCCGGCGGACCCCGCGGCGCTCGGCTGGCGGCCGAGCGGGAGCGGCGACCCGGTGGGCCGGTGGCGGCACGCGCCGTGGATCCTGCCCACGCCGGGGACCCTCTGCCACACCGTGGTGACCCGGCTGTGCGAGGCGAGCGGCTTCACCGCCGACTCCTGGCACCGCGTCGACGACTACGACACCACCCTGCGGCTGGTCGCGGCCGGCGCCGGGGTCGCCGTGGTGCCCGAGCTGAGCGCCCACCCGCTGCCCCCCGGCGTCACCACCACCCCCCTCGCCCTGAACCGGCACACCGCGGTCGCCTACCGCGGCGGCGCGGCCCACCACCCCGCCGTCACGACCGTGGTCGAGGCGCTGGGGAGCGTGCTGCCGCGGCTCCCCGCACCGCACCCGCCCACCTGAGCCGTCCGGCCCGGCCGGCGCGCGCCCGTCCGCATTCCGCCGTCGGGACGCCGGGAGAGGCCCTGCCGCGACGCCGCACGGAGCCCCGATCCCGCGGGCGCGGCTGCCGCCCCGTCCCCGGACCGGCGGATCCCCGCCGTCCCGCCCCCAAGGGCGAGCCGTGCGGACTGACCGCGCCCGTACGCCGCGGACCCGCCCGCCGCGTGCGCGCCGGACCGCCGTCCCGCCCCCGCGCGGTGGTCGGGATCACGCCGCGCGGCCGGCCCCGTAGCGCCTCCGTTCGGCGAAAATGTGCGGATGTCCCACGCGTCCCACAGGCCCCCCGCGCCCCACCGCTACCTGCCGGTCGGCGACTCCATGACGGTCGGCCGCGCCGGCGACCACACCTGGCGCTACCGCCTGTGGCGGCACCTGAAGGCGACCGCGACGGCCCCGTTCGCGCTGGTCGGCCCGCGGACCGCGCTGTACGGGGGCGGGGAGCACGCGGACCCCGCCTTCCCCGAAGAGGCGCGCGGCCACCTGGCCGGGTGGGGCGAGGGCTGGCAGCACCTCGCGCCGCTGGTCGGCGACGCGGTGCGCGACCACCGCGCCGACACCCTGCTGGTCTCGCTCGGCCTCATAGACCTCGGCTTCTACACCGACGCCGCGCAGACGACCGTCAACGTCCACCGCTTCGTCGACGGCGCCCGCGCCGCGAACCCCCGCGTCCGGATGGTCCTGCTCCCCGTCCTGCCCAACATCCGCGCCGCGTCCGACGCCCCCTTCGCGGCCGAGGTCGCCCACTTCAACGAGCTCCTCGCCAAGACCGTCGCCTCCCTCACCACCCCCGCCTCCCCCCTCCTCCTCACCCCGCCCCCGCCCTGGTCCCTCCCCACCCACACCTACGACGGCACCCACCCCACCCCCGCCGGCGACCACCACCTCGCCGCCGCCTTCGCCAACACCCTCCACACCCACTGGCACACCTGCGCGCCCTACCCGGCGGGGTGCTGAACGTTCTCGGCGCGGACCAACCGGTTCGCGAGCGTGGACATCGTGTAGGCACCGATCCCGAGGACGACCTCCAGCGCGTTGCGCCGGGTGAACCCCTGCGCGAGGAAAGCCGTCAGCTCGTGGTCACCGACCCCGCCGGCCGTCGCGAGGACGCGCAGGGTGAAATCCCGTAGGGCCTCCAGTCGTTCGTCGCGGAGTCCCGTACCCGCACGCAGGGCGGCGACCGACTCCGCGTCCGCGCCCAGCCGGCGCAGCTTCGCGGTGTGGAGCTCGACGCACACGTGGCAGTCGTTGCGCGTCGCGACGGTCATCACGACCGTCTCCCGGGCGAGCGGATCGAGCGTCACGCCATCGAAGGCCGCGCTCAACCGCAGGAAGCCGGTGAGGAGTTCCGGCGACTCCGCCATCCGCGCCACCGCATCGGGCACCCCGCCCCATTGCTCCGCGACCCCCACCACGGCCGCTCGCGAACCGTGCGGCGCGGTGTACGCGGTGTGGGCCTCGAACCGGACCCGTCGTGTCGGCGGCATGCGTCCGCCCCCTCCTAGAATGGACAACATGGTTGACGGAAAAAAAGTAAACCAGGTTGTCGAATCACGATCCACCCCCGGCTACGAGTTGCCGCTGCTCCTCTTCGCCGGGTTCCGCTCCCTCATCGACCGGCTGCATGCCGAACTCGCCGCTCAGGGCCACCCCGACGCCCGCCCCGCGCACGGTTTCGCGCTCCAGGCCATCGCCGCGGGCGGCCCCGTTGGGACGACCGCCTCGGAGGTCGGTCGCCGCCTGGGCGTGAGCAAGCAGGCGGCGGGCAAGACCGTCGACCGGCTCGCCGAGCTCGGCTACTGCGCTCGCGCCGACGACCCCCGCGACGCCCGCCGCAAGTTGGTCCGCCTCACCGCCCGCGGGGGCGACGTCCTCGCTCGCTCGGCGGCGATCTTCGACGAGCTGCGCGCGGACTGGGCCCGCACCATCGGCGAGGAGGGCCTCGCCGCACTCGAATCCGCCCTGCGCGCCACCGTCCCGCCGGACACCTCACGCCGCCTCGACGCGGCCACCTGGCTGACCGGGATCTGACCCACGTGACACTGTGGCCGCCGCCCCGACCGCACCAGACGACGGCCGCACTCACGCACCCTCACCTGACCAGCCGGCGGAAGCTTCCGCCGACGGCCCGCCGTGGGGGCGGATTCCGCCCGTAGCCGAGAGGGCCTCGCCGCCCGGCTCCAGCGCGCGCAGGGCACCCGCCGGCTGGTTCGGGTGGGGAGGCCGACGATCGGGCCGGTGACGCCGAAGCGGGGTGACTCCGAAGCGGGCGAGGAGGCGCACCAGACCGACCTCGCCGGGGACGAACCATTCTTGTCGAGCAGGTCCTCGTAGGCCTGGAACCGTGTTGGCACGCCCGGGGCGGCGAGCGTCTCCACCGCCCGCACCACAAGACGGCGCTCGCCCTCGGCGTCCATGCAGTGGGAGTCGGCGGGGCGGCGGATGTTCAGCGCGGAGAGCTTGTCGTGGTGGGGCCAGGCCTCGCCGTCGGGGCCCGTGCCCCCGTACACCTCGGCGGTGGGGACGGTCTTGTCGCGGCGCCCGTCGCCCTTGCCGAACCAAGAGCCGATGATGCCCTCCGTGCAACCCCTGACCTCACCTCACCCGAACACCTTGGCATTTTCGAACGATTCACTTTGACGCCATACCCGCAGCGCTCTAGCGTCGATCAGCAAGCACTGCAGGGGATGGGGAGAGTAAGTGGCAAGAGTCCTGGGCGTGATCCGCCTGTCGAGGGTGTCGGACGAGACGACATCGCCAGAGCGCCAGCGCCGATCGGTTCAACGATGGGCCGATCAGGAAGGGCACGTCATCGTCGGTTGGGTCGAGGACATCGACGTGTCCGGCGGCGTCGAGCCGTGGAAACGTCCGGAGTTCGGTCAGTGGCTGCCTTCCACGATCGGCAAGGAGGTCAGCTCGATCGAGCACCGGATCGCCTTGAAGGAGTCCCGGGCCGACGAGTACGACATCATCTGCGCGCTGAAACTCGATCGCCTCTCACGGCGCGTGCTCCACGTGCACGCGCTTGTGGAGTGGTGCGAGAAGCACGGTAAGGAGGTCGCCACCGTCGAGGACGGGATCAACCTGAACACGCAGATGGGAAAGTTGCTGTTCAGCCTGATCGCCTCCTTCGCGGAAGGGGAGCTCGAAGCCAGCAAGGCCCGGGCGAAATCCTCCTACAACCACCTGGTCAAGGAGGGCCGCTGGCGCGGCGGTCGTATCCCGTACGGCTACCGGGCAGAGAAACAGGACACCGGCGACGGCTGGCGGCTGGTCCCGGACGACTACGGCACAGACACCGCAGGAACTCTGCGCGAGATCGTCCGTCGGCTCATTGAGGGCGAGTCGGCGAACAGCATCGCCCAGTGGCTCAACGAGGACCCGACCAGGACCCCGGTGTCACTCGATGCCCAGCTGATCAGGAACGGCAAGCCTCCGAAGGGCGGCCGATGGACCGCCGCGAACACAGCCAAGGTGGTGCGCTCCCTGAACGTTCTCGGCCAGATGGAGGTGACGGAGGCGGAGCAAGTCGTCGTCGACGGCAGGAAGACGAAGCGAACCCGCGTCGTCCGCGACGCGGAGGGCCGCCCGCTCCAGCGGGCGGAGCCGCTGATCACTCGGGAGGAGTGGGAGCTGGCGAACAAGAAGCTGGACGAGAACACCAGCAAGCGCAACGGCGAAAGGAAGGGTGGCTCTCCACTGCTCAGGGTCGCTTTCTGCACCTGCGGTGAGCCCGCGTACCTCGGCCCGGGGCGGAACTGGCCGTACTACCGCTGCGCCTCGCGAACCACGCACAAGGTATGTCCCACGGGCAGCAAGGGCATTGCGGCGCACGTCCTGGAACAAGCCGTCGAGGAAGTCTTCCTGCGCGCGGCCGGCGATGTCGAGATCGTGCGGAAGGTTTTCCGTCCGGGCCTGGACTTCACACGGGAGATCGAAGAGGTCAACCGCGCTCTGGCAGAACTCCGGGAGGACCGCGAAGCAGGTCTCTACTCCAGCGAGCCGGGGAAGCAGGAGTACCGGGAGGCATACAGGCGGTTGGACGCGCGGCGGGTGCAACTCGCGGCCCAGCCAACCCGCCCGGACACATGGGAAGAGATCTCGACTGGCGAGACCTACCGGGAACGCTGGGCGAAGCTGTCGACTCAGCACGAGAAGGGCAGAGAACTCCGGGCAGTCGGCGTCAAGGCGGTCGTACACACCGATCAGATCCCGCCCATGACCGCCGCGCAGGCCATGTCTCCGACAGGGCACGAGGGTATGTGGCAGGAAACGAAGGGCCGCGTACAGGTCCTCATCCCGATGGGCTTCACGCGCCGTGTGCGCGACGTGGCGGCGGTACACAGCGAAGGCTGACCGCTTTGCCGCCGAACGACAGGAGGGGCCCGCCCCTGGCCCTCCTTCGACCTGCGGCAGGACACCGCCTCCGAAGGGCTCGAGGGGCATCCGCACCCCCGAAGGTCGGCCGGTCGCTCGTCAACGACCGCATGCGGGCCGGACCGGAAACGGCCGAGGTCCAGGGGGCGCTGACGGGATGCTCGGCGGGTCGGCTCTTGCTTGGAGCGGACTCGAAGTAGTTGTCTTGTATCTCATGAAGTACACGCAGCTCGGACGCACCGGACTCAAGGTAAGCCGACTCGTCCTCGGCACGATGAACTTCGGCCCGCAGACAGACGAGCCGACAAGTCACGGCATCCTGGATGCCGCGCTCGACGCAGGTGTGAACTTCGTCGACACGGCCAATGTGTACGGCTGGGGCGAGAACAAGGGGCGGACCGAGGAGATCATCGGGACGTGGTTCGCGCAGGGCGGTGAGCGGCGGGACCGGACGGTCCTGGCCACGAAGATGTACGGGAACATGGGCGCCGACGGGCAGGCGTGGCCCAACCACGACAAGCTCTCCGCGCTGAACATCCGCCGCGCGGTGGACGCGTCGCTGAAGCGGCTGCAGACCGACCACATCGACCTGTACCAGTTCCACCACGTCGACCGGGACACCCCGTTCGAGGAGATCTGGCAGGCGATCGAGGCACTGGTCCAGCAGGGCAAGATCCTCTACGCCGGCTCGTCGAACTTCCCCGGCTACAAGATCGCGCAGGCGAACGAGACGGCCGCGCGGCACGGGCGGGTCGGGCTCGTCAGCGAGCAGTGCATCTACAACCTGGTCGAGCGCCGCGCCGAGATGGAGGTCGTCCCCGCGGCCCGCGAGTACGGCCTCGGCGTGATCCCGTGGTCGCCGCTGCACGGCGGGCTGCTCGGCGGGGCGCTGCGGAAGGAGCGCGAGGGGTCCACCGGCCGCTCCGCCTCCGGCCGTACGGCCGAGGCGCTCGCCGACCCGGCCCTGCGGTCGAAGGTCGAGGCCTACGAGGAGCTCGTCGCCAAGCACGGCCTCGAGCCCGGCGAGGTCGGCCTCGCCTGGCTCCTCGCCCAGCCCGGCGTCACCGGCCCCATCGTCGGCCCCCGCACCCGGGACCAGCTCGACTCCGCCCTCCGCGCGATCGACCTCGACCTGACCCCGGAGCTCCTGTCGTCCCTCGACGACATCTTCCCCGGCCCGGGCCCCTCCCCTGAGGCCTTCGCCTGGTAGGCGAACGGTCCGCCGCACGGCCACCGGCCCCCGTCCTCCCCGGGCGGGGGCCGTCGCATAATCCGTCGCGCGGACGCCCCGCGCTCCGTCACCCTGTGCGCATGCCGATCACCGAGACCCTGGGCCGTGTCGACGCCGACCTCGCGGCGGGGCGTGTTCCCGTGGCGCGGCAGCGGTTGCGGGGGCTGGTGGGGTCGTACCCGCGGGACCTGGAGCTGAGCGGCGTCTACCGGGCGTACGGGGAGCCGGCCGAGGCCGGGCGGTGGTCGTACCTGGCGGAGGACCGGGACCCGGACGAGACGCGTGCGTTCGAGGAGCGGTACGCGACGCCGCTGGAGCGGATGGCCGCGCTGGCCTGGCGGGGGCCGGCGGCGGAGGCCGGGACGGCGTTCGCCCGCGAGCAGCTGGCGGGGGTCGCGGAGGCGGCGGCGCGGCAGCTGGGGCGGGGTGTCGACTGGGCGACGGTGCGGGAGGCCCTGCGGGACTGGCGGGACGACGGGGCGCCGAGCCCCGAGGAGTCGCGCGACGACGGCGTCCTCGCCCGCGTCGGGTGCGCGCTCGCCGCGCTCGTCGCGCTGCTCGCCGCGGGGGTGTGGGTCGTCGGCCTCGTGGTCGTCGTCCGCCGCCTCCTCTGAGGCCGGGACCGCGGCCGGCTCAGGCGAGTCCGGAGACCACCACGACGACCAGCATCAGCACGAGCACACCGGCCATGATCCGGTTCCTGGTTTTGGGGTTCACGCCCACGAGGTTAGCCGCAGCCGCACGACGGCCCGGACCCGGCCGCCCGGTGGCGCACGGGGGCCCGCGCGCCCGGATCGCCGCGCGGCGGCGGGCCGGCCGGGGACCGCACCCGCCGCGCGGGCGACGTCCGCGGCGGACGCGCGGCGCCCTACGCCGCCGTCGCCAGCCGCTCCCGGGGCACGAACTCGACGTGGCGGTGGCCGCGGCGGAGGTCGACCTTGAGGCGCAGGTTGGCCGCGCGACCGAGGGCGAGCCCGACGCCGACCGCGGCCAGCGCGCAGACGAGGCCGCCGACGGCGAAGCTCAGGCGGACGCCGTACGCGTCGGTGAGCCAGCCGAAGAGGGGGCCGCCCAGCGGCGTGCCGCCGGTGAAGACCATCATGAAGAGCGCCATGACGCGTCCGCGCATCTCCGGGTCGGTGGCCATCTGGACGGACGAGTTCGCGGTGACGTTGACCGTCAGGCCGAGGATGCCGATCGGGATCAGCAGCGCGACGAACAGCCACAGCGTCGGTGCGAACGCCGCGGCGATCTGCAGCACGCCGAAGGCGAACGCCGCCGCCGCGAGGAACCGCAGCCGCGAGGAGCGCCGCCGCGCGGCGAGCAGCGCACCGGCCAGCGAGCCGACCGCCATCAGCGTGTTGAACATGCCGTACATGCCCGAGCCGCCGTGGAACGTGTCGTCGGCGAACGCGCTGAGCCAGATCGGGAAGTTGAACCCGAAGGTCCCGACGAACCCGACGAGGACGATCGGCCAGATCAGGTCGGGGTGCTGGGACACGTAGTCCAGGCCCTGGCGCAGCTGGCCCTTGCCGCGGGCCCGCGGGGGCGCCTTGTGCAGCTCGGCGGTCCGCATGAGCGACAGGCAGGCGAGCGGCGCGAAGAACGAGAGCCCGTTGGCGAGGAACGCCCAGCCGGGCCCGACCGCGGCCGTCATGACGCCGGCGACGGCCGGCCCGACGAGCCGCGCGGACTGGAAGTTCGCCGAGTTCAGTGAGACGGCGTTGCGGAGCTGGTCGGGGCCGACCATCTCCGGGACGAACGACTGCCGGGTCGGGTTGTCGACGACGGTGACGAGCCCGGTGAAGAAGGCCGCGGCGTAGACGTGCCAGACGACGACGTTGCCGGAGAGCGTCAGCGCGGCCAGGAACAGCCCGGACAGGCTCATCGCGCCCTGCGTGACGAACAGCAGCTTGCGCTTGGGGAAGCGGTCGGCGATGACGCCGCCGTACAGGCCGAACAGCAGCATCGGCAGGAACTGCATCGCGGTGGTGATGCCGACCGCGGCGGACGAGCCGGTCAGGGACAGGACCAGCCAGTCCTGGGTGATGCGGGCCATCCAGGTGCCGGTGTTCGACACGACGGCGCCGGTGGCGAAGAGCCGGTAGTTCCGGATCCTCAGCGAGCTGAACATCGAGCCCTTGCGGCTCGCGGTGGCGTTGGGGGTGTGTGCGGGGGCGGAGGATTCTGCTCCGGGTCCCGTACTCAACAGGGTTCCCTCCCATGACGCGGGCGGACGGCCGCGGGCGGGGCGGTCGTCCGCGGACGGACGTCTCTCGGATGCTCTACAGGTGCGCGAGTTTCTCCAGGACGGGGGCGGCGGCGCGCAGCTTCTCCCACTCGTCCTCGTCGAGGCCCTGCGCCAGCTCGGCCAGCCAGGCGTTCCGACGGCGGCGGCTCTCCTCGAGCATCGCCTCGGCGGTCTCCGTCTGGCTGACCACCTTCTGGCGGCGGTCCTCCGGGTGCGGTTCGAGTCTGACGAGGCCCTTGGCCTCCAGCAGGGCGACGATCCTCGTCATCGACGGCGGCTGCACGTGCTCCTTGCGCGCCAGCTCCCCCGGGGTCGCCGAGCCGCAGCGGAACAGCGTCCCGAGCACCGACATCTCGGTCGGGCTCAGGGACTCGTCCACGCGCTGGTGCTTCAGACGGCGGCTCAGCCGCATGACCGCCGAGCGCAGGGCGTTCACGGCGGCGGTGTCCTCGGCGCGGTGGTCGGCACCGCGGGGGAGATCAGACATGCTCGTTAGCATAACTCATTACCTTCGCTAATGAACACCATCCGAGTGTCCGCTGAGGCGTGTGGTGAAACACAGATCACCCGTTCGGGTTAACCCCGCTCGCATTCCCGCCCGCGGTGATACAGGTGCCCCCGACCCTTGGGGGCATGGGGACCGATGTGCTCAGCCTGCGGATAGACGGCGACCTGCTCGACCGTGTGCGGGAGCGGGCCGCGAGACGTGGCATGAGCGTCCAGGACTACGTCGTCCGGACGCTCGTCCGCGACGACTTCGACGACCGCTTCGCCGCGGCGGTCGAGAAGACCGAGAAGTTCTACGGCGCGGCGTAGCCCTCACGCGGGCGGCGACGGGCCCCCTCGACGGCCCGCGGCACCGTCGACCGCGGGACGGTTCTCGCGCCGGCAGTAGCGGTGCGCACGAACGCGGTGGTCCCGTGCGGGGTAGTGGGGGGCACAGGCCG
>NZ_JBHWZH010000048.1:13158-41188 GCF_042728285.1 Streptomyces sp. NPDC060194
GCAGCCCTCGCCCCGCCGGCCGAGGGCCTCGCGCGCGGCACCGTCGACCGCGGGACGGTTCTCGCGCCGGCAGTAGCGGTGCGCACGAACGCGGTGGTCCCGTGCGGGGTAGTGGGGGGCACAGGCCGGCAGCCCTCGCCCCGCCGGCCGAGGGCCTCGCGCGCGGCACCGTCGACCGCGGGACGGTTCTCGCGCCGGCAGTAGCGGTGCGCACGAACGCGGTGTTCTCGTGCGGCCCGGCGGGCGGCGGCCTCCCGCCCTGCCCGCCGAGGGCCTCCCGAGCCCGGTCGGCACGCACTCGCCGTGCGGGGGCCGGGCGGCGCACACCCCCAGCGGTACGACGCGCCTGCCGCGCAGCGGCGGGGTTCGCCGCACCAGCCGCGCAGCGGCGGAGTCTCACTGGGCACGCCGCGCAGCGGCACAACCCCCCGCTCCCGCCCCCCAAGCCGCGCAGCGGCAAAGCCACACTCCGCACCAGCCACGCAGCGGCGGAGAATCGCTGGGCACGCCGCGCAGCGGCACAACCCCCCTCTCCCGCCCCCCAAGCCGCGCAGCGGCAAAGCCACACTCCGCCCCAGCCGCGCAGCGGGGGGCATCGCCGAGCACGCCGCGCAGCGGGGGGCATCGCCGAGCACGCCGCGCAGCGGCGACACCCCCGCCGCCCAAGCCACGCAGCGGGGGGCCTCGCTCCGGTGGACTACGTCAGACCCAGCGCCGGCATCGCGTAGTAGAAGACGAACACCGCGGAGACCGCGTACATCGCCGGCGGCACCTCGCGCCCCCGCCCCGCGGCCAGCCGCAGGACGGAGAAGGCGATGAAGCCGATGCCGATGCCGTTGGTGATCGAGTAGGTGAACGGCATCATCACCATCGCGAGGAACGCGGGGATCGCGAGGGTGAAGTCGCTCCAGTCGATGTCGCGGATCGAGCCCGCGAGGATCAGGAAGCCGACCGCGAGCAGCGCGGGGGTGGCCGCCTGCGAGGGGACCATCGTCGCCAGCGGGGTGAGGAAGAGCGCCACGGCGAACAGGCCGCCGGTGACGACGGACGCGAGGCCCGTCCGCGCCCCCTCGCCGACCCCCGCCGTCGACTCGACGAAGCACGTGTTCGCGGAGGCCGACGTCGCACCGCCCGCCGCGACGGCGATGCCGTCGACGATGAGCACCTTGTTGATGCCGGGGAAGTTCCCGTTCGCGTCCATCAGCTTCGCCTCGTCGCCGACGCCGAGGATCGTGCCCATCGCGTCGAAGAAGCAGGACAGCAGGACGGTGAAGACGAACAGGCAGCCCGTGAGGATGCCGACCTTCTCGAAGCCGCCGAAGAGGCTGAACTCACCGAGCAGGCCGAAGTCCGGCGTCGCGACCGGGTTGCCGGGCCACTCCGGGACGGTCAGGCCCCAGGCGAGCGGGTCGAGGTCGGCGATCGCCTGGATGACGACCGCGACGACCGTCATCACGACGATCGAGATGAGGATCGCGCCCGGCACCTTGCGGATGATCAGCGCGAGCGTGAGCAGCGCGCCGAGGACGAAGACGAGGACCGGCCAGCCGTTGAGGTGCCCGTCGGAGCCGAGCTGCAGCGGGACGGTGGTGTTCGCCGCGTCCGGGATGCGGGAGACGAAGCCGGAGTCGACGAGGCCGATCAGCAGGATGAACAGGCCGATGCCGATCGCGATGCCCTTGCGCAGGGACGTCGGCACGGCGTTCATGACCCGCTCGCGCAGGCCGGTCGCCACGAGCAGCATCACGACGATGCCGGCGAGGACGACCATGCCCATCGCGTCCGGCCACGCCATCCGCGGGGCGAGCTGCAGCGCGACGACCGTGTTGACGCCGAGGCCCGCGGCCAGCGCGATCGGGACGTTGCCGATGACCCCCATCAGCAGCGTCGAGAACGCGGCCGTCAGGACCGTCGCCGTCACCAGCTGGCCGCCGTCCAGCTGGTTGCCGTACATGTCCTTCGCGCCGCCGAGGATGATCGGGTTCAGCACGATGATGTACGCCATGGCGAAGAACGTGGCCAGACCGCCGCGGACCTCCCGGGCGACCGTGGATCCGCGCTCCGAGATCTTGAAGTAGCGGTCGAGCGGCCCCCGCTCCGCCGGCGGCGGGGTGGGGGCGGGGGTGTCGGCGGTGGCCGTACTGGACATTCAGACCTCGGTGCGATGGTGCTCAGGAGCGGTCGGATTTGGCGGAACGTACGAATATTCCCGGCCAAACATAGGCACCGTCAGTATGAATAACCTAAAGCGGAATGGCTATCTCCGCGCGTAGACCCTTACTGCGGACGGCCCTCCCGGCGCGCGGGTCCCGACCGTCACGCCCCCGCGTGAGCCGTCGCGCCCCCGCGTAAGCTGTCCCCATGGCGAAGTGGACCCCCCGGCACGAGGCGCCGGAGCCCCTGGAAGGGCCCGTCGTGGCCACGGTCGTCGGCGGCACGGCCATCTGGGCCGCGATCTTCCTGGTGCAGCTGCCGTTCTACGGCTGGTTCGCCGACCGCGACCTGACCTGGTGGGTCTGGACCCCCCTCGTCGGCACCGCGCTCGGCCTCTTCGGCATCTGGTACGCGCGTCAGCGGGAGGCGGCGATCGCCCGGGCGCGCGACGTGGACGACCCGGCCGGCGCCTGAGGCCGGAGGGCGGAGCCCTCGCCTCCGGTGCCGGGGCGGGCGAGTTCCGGCCCGCGTCTGATCACCGCCACCGAATCGTCGTACCGTCGTCCCATGACGCTCGCCACCAACCGGCCGCCCCGGTCCGACGCCCGACCGCCCGGCCTCACCGCCGAGGAGGTCGCGGAACGCGTGGCGAAGGGCGAGGTCAACGACGTACCCGTCCGCAGCTCCCGTTCCCTGCGCGAGATCGTCCGCGGGAACGTCTTCACCCGGTTCAACGCGATCATCGGCATCCTCTGGGTGATCATGCTGGTCGTCGCGCCGATCCAGGACAGCCTCTTCGGCTTCGTCATCCTCGCGAACACCGGCATCGGGATCATCCAGGAGCTCCGCGCGAAGAAGACCCTCGACAGCCTCGCGGTGATCGGCGAGTCCCGTCCGACCGTCCGCCGCGACGGCGCCTCCCAGGAGGTCGCCACCTCCGAGATCGTCCTCGGCGACCTGATCGAGATCGGCCCGGGCGACAAGATCGTGGTGGACGGCCGCGTCACCGAGGCGGACGGCCTGGAGGTCGACGAGTCGCTGCTGACCGGCGAGGCCGACCCCGTCCTGAAGCAGCCCGGCGACCCGGTGATGTCCGGCTCGTTCGTGGTGGCCGGCGGCGGCGGCTACACCGCGTTGAAGGTCGGCCGCGAGGCGTACGCGGCGCAACTCGCGGAGGAGGCCAGCCGGTTCACGCTCGTCAGCTCCGAACTCCGCAACGGCATCAGCCAGATCCTCAAGTACGTGACGTGGATGATGGTCCCGGCCGCGACGGGCCTGATCATCACGCAACTCGTCGTGAAGGACAACGACTTCAAGGACTCCGTCGCGCGGACCGTCGGCGGGATCGTCCCGATGGTCCCCGAGGGCCTGGTGCTGTTGACCTCGGTCGCCTTCGCGATCGGCGTGATCCGCCTCGGCCGCAGGCAGTGCCTGGTGCAGGAGCTGCCCGCGATCGAGGGCCTCGCGCGCGTCGACACCGTCTGCCTGGACAAGACCGGCACCCTCACCGAGGGCGGCATGGACGTCTCCGAGCTGCGCATCCTCGGCGACACGGACGAGGCCTACGTCACCCGGGTCCTCGCCGCGCTCGGCGCGGCCGACCCCCGGCCGAACGCGAGCCTCCAGGCCGTGGTCAACGCCTACCCCGCTGACCGCGCCGCCGACTGGACGTGCACGCAGGCGCTCCCGTTCTCCTCCGCCCGCAAGTACAGCGGCGGCGCCTTCGACGAGGCCGCGGACACCTCGTCCGTCTGGCTGCTCGGCGCCCCCGACGTGCTCCTGGCGCCCGCCGACCCCGCGCTGAAGGAGGTCGACGGCCTCAATGCCGAGGGCCTGCGCGTCCTGCTCCTCGCCCGCGTCGCCGCGGACCGCGCGCTCGACGACCCGCGGGTGGCCGAGGACCTCGCCCCGCACGCGCTCGTCGTCCTGGAGCAGCGGCTGCGGCCCGACGCCGCCGACACCCTCGCCTACTTCGCCGACCAGGGCGTCACCGCGAAGGTGATCTCCGGCGACAACGCCGTCTCCGTCGGCGCGGTCGCCGCGAAGGTCGGCCTCGACGGGGCCGTCGTCGACGCCCGGACGCTGCCCGAGGGGCGCGAGGAGATGGCCGCCGCGCTGGAGCGGGGCGCGGTGTTCGGGCGGGTCACCCCGCAGCAGAAGCGGGACATGGTCGCGGCCCTGCAGTCGCGCGGGCACACCGTCGCGATGACCGGCGACGGCGTCAACGACGTGCTCGCGCTCAAGGACGCCGACATCGGCGTCAGCATGGGCTCGGGCTCGGAGGCGACCCGCGCGGTCGCCCAGATCGTGCTCCTGAACAACAGCTTCGCCGCGCTGCCCTCCGTCGTCGCCGAGGGCCGCCGGGTCATCGGCAACATCACCCGCGTCGCCACGCTCTTCCTGACGAAGACCGTCTACTCCGTGCTGCTCGCGGTCCTCGTGGTCTGCACGCAGTCCGAGTACCCGTTCCTGCCCCGGCACCTGACGCTGCTGTCCACGCTCACCATCGGCGTCCCCGCGTTCTTCCTCGCGCTCGCCCCGAACAAGGAGCGCGCCCGACCGCACTTCGTCCGCCGCGTGATGCGGTACGCGATCCCCGGCGGCGTCGTCGCGGCGACGTCCACGTTCGCCACGTACGCGCTCGCCCGGCACCACTACACCGGCCCCGGCGCGCTCGCCGCGGAGACGAGCGCGGCGACGCTCACCCTCTTCCTCGTCTCGATGTGGGTGCTCGCGATCATCGCCCGCCCCTACACCTGGTGGCGCGCGGCCCTCGTCGCGACGATGGGCGGCGCGTTCGCCGTCGTCCTGCTCGTCCCCTGGCTCCAGGACTTCTTCGCGCTGAGGCTCGTGGGGACGACCATGCCGTGGACGGCGGTCGGGATCGCGGCCGGGGCGGCGCTGCTCCTCGAACTCGCCTACCGCTGGGTGGACCGCCGCTTCCCCGCGTGACCGGTACGGCTCCGGACACGGAGAAGGCCCCCGCGCCGGTGGGTGCGGGGGCCTTCGGTGGTGCAGCGGGTCGGGTTATCGCACGTCGACGTAGTCACCCGCGGCCTTGACGGCCGGGGTGGTGGAGGTGCCGGCGAAGTTCCAGCGCCAGTAGCCGTCCGTGGACGCCTTGACGGTGGTCGTCAGGTTGCCCGTCGAGTTGGTCTTGACGGTCTTGACGTAGGAGTACGCGGTGGAGCCCTTCTTGCGGAACTCGAGCTTCACGGGCTGGTTGGTGTAGCCCGCGTACTTGAAGGTGTCCCAGTTGGCGCGGCTCAGCTTGCCGGTGACCGTGATGGTCCTGCCCTTCGTGACGGGCTCCGGGGAGGCGTTGACGGTCTGCTTCGAGAAGCGCTGCAGCTTGGTGCCGGGCAGGCTGTCCTTGTAGGCGAAGCCCTGGTCGTCCTCGCCCGTGAACTCCTCCAGGTCGACGACGATGCCGGCGCTCTTCCAGGTGGCGGCGTCCTCGTTGCCGACGAAGTCGGTCCAGAAGCCCTCGCTGTCCTCGTCGTACTTGGGCTTGATGTCGATGGTGCCCTTGCAGTTCGTCACCGTGGCGGAGACCGAGGTGCAGGTGGGCGCCTCGTCGCCGAACAGGACGTTCTGGGCGTAGTCGAAGCTGCTGCCGCGGTACAGGATCAGGTCGTTGATGTAGCGGCTGTCGTACGACACGAGGTCGAGGCCCGCGTCGTGCGTGACGGTCCAGCTCGTCTTGACGCTGACGTGGTTGGTGGTGCCGACGGCGATCGGCTTGCCGCCGTTGACGACGACCTTGGAATACGTCACGTCGAGCGAGGGCGCCGCGGCGCGGGCGGACTTGTTCGGGGCGGCGTCCGCCTTCGGGGCGTAGTCCCGCTTCGCGGCGATCTCGGCGACGGTCTCACGCGCGGCGGAGTCGTCCGCCTGCGCGGCGGGGACGGCGAACGCGGACAGGGCCAGGGCGCCGGTCACGGCGGCCACGGTGGCACGAATGCGCATGTGTTCTCCATGTGGAGAAGGGGGCCCGCACGGGGATGCGTCACGCGGGGCCCGAGTGATCAGGGAGCCTGTTGGCTCGCATGATCAGATGCGCGTGGGCGACGAATGGTTGTAGGAGAAGTGAAGATTCCGTGGCCGTGTGACCCGAATCACACGGCCGCGGAATCCCGTGACCAGGGGTTCCCGGGGTCAGCGCACTCAGCGCACGTCGACGCAGTCGCCGGTCGCGGTGACGGCCGGCGTGGTGGAGGTGCCCTCGAACGTGTACCGGTAGCAGCGGTCGGCGGTGGCGGTGCGGGTCTGCTTCTCGACGCCCGCCAGGCTGCCGGTGCCGGTGCTGTGGCTGCTGGTCGTGGCGTACGAGCCGGTCAGCGAGCGCTCCTGGAGGCGGACGGTCTGCTGCGTGTAGCCGGCGTACTTGTTGGTGTCCCAGTTGGCGCGCTCCAGCGTGCCGGTGATCGTGATCTTCCCGCCCTTGGCGACGGGCTCGGGGGCCGCGTTGTTGCTCAGCCGGGACCAGCGCTTGAGGTACCAGGTCCTGGCGTTGTCGGTGTCCACGTCGGTGGTCGCGTCGGTGACCGTCCAGAGCGCGATCTTCCAGGCCCCGGCGTCCTCGTTCGTCAGGAGGTACCCGGGGTCGACCTTGTAGGTGGCCGTGCAGTCCCACCTGCCGGCACCGGCCTGGACGCAGGGGTCGACGTCGTCCCCGAACTCCTCGGACAGCAGGTACTGCTCCAGTCCCTCGTCGAGGTCGGTGCCGCGCCAGAGCGACGCGTTGGTGCCGTAGAGCGTCGACCCGCCCTCGATCGTCCACTTCACGGTGATCGTCTGCGTGTTCGTCGTCCCGACGCGGGCGCTGTTGCCGCCGTTGACGGTGACGCCGGAGACGGTGGCGGCGTCGGCGGCGCGCGCGGCGCGGGCCTTGGGGGCGTCGGCCTTCGCCGCGAGCGCGTCGGCGGCCGCGGACCTGCTCTGCTTCAGCGCCTCGGCGGCGCCGGTCCCGCCCGCCGTCGCGGACGGCGTGACGAGCAGGCCGACGGCGAGCGCGGAGGCGGCCAGGGTGCCGACGCCGAGCGTCACCTTCCTGCCGGTGGTGAACGTGGGGCGGGAGTGCTGGGACATGGAGTGACTCCGTAAATCGACTGGCGACGGGCGGTGCGGGTCGCGGACCCGCACACCCGGATGCGTGCGCGGCCGCAGCGGCCGCACCCTGGAGATCACCGACAGGCCGAAAAGGTTGTACGCACCAGGCACTTGTGGTGCGCGAGGTCCGTCACGGGCACCGTCCCGGTCGAACCGGCCGCCTCGGTCGATCCGGCCGCCTCAGTCGAACCAGCGGTCCCGCGCGAGTTCCGCCGTCCGCGACGGGTCCTCCAGGAGCGCCGCGACCTCGAACCGCCGGGGCCACTGGCCCGCCGCCCAGGCGAGCCCGGCGGCGACGCCCTCCAGGGTGGAGGCGTGCAGTTCGCCGTCCGGCGCCATCCGCCAGTCGAGCTCCGCGCCGCCCGCCCGCAGCTCGTCGTGCTCGCGGTACGCCGCCGGGGTGCGGGGGCCGAGCAGGGTGCGGACCGCGTCGGGGACCTCGTGGAGCACGCCCTCGCTGGTGACCTCCGCCGCGACCGTCTCGCCGAGCCGCCGCACCTGGAGCAGTTCGGCGAGGTCGGCCGCGCGGGCCGGGGCGACGGGCAGCAGCGGGAGGCCGGCGGCCAGCGGGAGCAGGTCGGGGCTGTCGGCGACCACCGCGTCCGCCGCGTCGACCACCCGCAGCTCGCCGTCGACCACCGCGCGCAGCTCGTCGGGCAGGGTGACCTGCTCGGGGTCGAGCGCGGCCAGGGCGCCGTAGATCGCGTGCAGTTGGGGCGCGGTGACCGTACGGGACGGGTCGGCGAGCCGGGCGAGGAGCTCCGCCGCGCCGCCGGGCTCGTCCAGGAGCGAGGCGAGCGTGGTGCGGACGCCGAGGGCCCGCAGGACCTGCTCGTCGTCGAACCCGGTCGCGTCGGCCTCGTCGTAGAGCCCCGCGAGCAGCGGGTCGCCGCCGGCCGCGCGCAGGCCGGCGGGGCGGCGGCCGTCGAGGACGGGGTGGTCGCGCAGCCACCACGCGGTGTGCGCGCGCACCGACTCGTGCGTCCCGTCCGGCAGCAGCACCCGCACCGGCTGGACCAGCGCGTCGCGCAGCGGCGGGCGGGCGAGGATCGCGAGCGCGCGCGGCCAGGCGTCGTCGTCGACGAGGTCCAGGTCGCGGACGGCGACGAGCTCGGTCGCGACCGGCGGCACGGGGGTCTCGGGGAGGTTGTCGAGGACGTCCTCGCACCAGACGTCGACGGCGTCGAGCAGCCCGGCGTCGTCGGGTTCGGCGTAGTCCCCTTCGCGGGGGTCGAGGTCGTCGGGGTCGAGGACGACGTCGGTGGCGCGGACGAGGGCGAAGGTGGCGGTGACCCCGCAGGCGGCGAGCGGCTGTTCGCCCCAGCGTTCGGCCAACTCCGCGCCGCAGAGAGCGAGTTCGCCCTCACGCATCAGCGAGGCGAACTCGCTGCCCGGCAGCACCAGTTCGCCCGCCGGGGCGAGTTCGCCGTCCTCGTCGGGGAGGGCGAGCGCGCCGAGCCAGGGCTCGTCGCCGGGGCGGAGATCCGCGCCCTGCACCAACGCGAGGACGGTGGCGGCGAGTTCGTCGGCGTCCAGGGCGGCGGGCCCGCCGAGGCCGTCGTCCCAGTGGTCGTCGTCGAGCGACGCCGCGACGGCCGCGCGCACCTGCGGAGTGGTCAGCACCGCGCGGGGGGTCGCCGGGAGCGCCCCGAGCTTCTCCAGGAGGGGGTGCGCGGCGTCGGGGTGGGCGACGCGCAGGCCGAGGCGGGTGAGGGTCGCGGGGGCGACGGCCCCTTCCGGCGCGGACTGCGGCAGCAGGACCTGCCGGGGGCCGGTCGCGGTGCGCGGGGTGCGGGGTGCGGTGCCGAAGCCGGACGGTTCGGCGGCCGCGTCCGTCGCCAGCGGCACGGGCAGCCCGGTCAGCCGGTCCGGGTCGACCCCGGCCAGGCTGTCGTACAGCCGCCACCACCAGCCGGGCTCGCGCTCGACGCCCGCGAGCCGGTCGATCGCCTCCTGCAGCGGCAGCCGCGCGACGCCGAGCGTCCGCAGCTCCGTGCGGCGTTCGAGACCCGCGGGCAGCAGCGTCGGCAGCACCTCCGCGAGGACGCGGACCGTCTGTGCGCCCGCCCCCTCGACGACCTCCGCCTCGAACGGGCGCAGGACGGTGGGGTGTTCGGCGCGCACGTCCGACGCGGCCGGCGCGGCCTCCAGCGCGGGGGCGAGGAACGGCGTGCGCGGCAGCCGCTCCAGGATCGCCGCCCGCAGCGCCCCGTCCAGCTCGCCCTTGCCGAGCGGGCCCGGCACCAGGTCGATCGTGCCCGGCGTGACCGGGTCCCAGCCGGCGAGCAGCTCGGCGTACGCGTCCGCCGCCCGCTCCACCAGGAAGTCCGTCAGCGGCCCGGGCGCGGGGTGCCGGCGGGTCGCCTCCAGGGGGAACGTCGCGAGCAGCAGGGCGGGGACGCCGAGCGGTTCGTCGGTCGGCGTCGGCGCGTGGACGACGGGGGTGGTGCGCGGGGCGGTCGGGGTGCCGTCGTCGGCGACGGGGACGGCCCAGGTCAGCGACCAGTGCGGGCGGTCGCGCTCCTCGACCGGGCGGTCGGCGAGGAGGTCCGCCGCGGTGGCCCCGGCGGCCGTCGCCGTCCGCCAGCGGGTCGTGCGCGTCCCCGCGTCGTCCTCGTCCTGGACCTCCACGTACGGGCCGCTCCGCGTCCGCCGCAGCGTGCGGACCGTCGTCGCCGTCTCGACGCGGATCTCCTCCAGGCCCGGCAGCGCGAGCAGCAGCGCGTCGTCGATCCCGGCGAGCAGCTGCTCGGCGAGCGCGGTCGCGGCGGCGTCGCGCAGCGGGAGGACGACGACGGTGTCGTAGCCGGCGGGCGCGGTGCCCTCCGCCGGGAGCGGGAGGC
The DNA here is from genome assembly GCF_042728285.1 of Streptomyces sp. NPDC060194. NCBI lineage: Bacteria > Bacillati > Actinomycetota > Actinomycetes > Kitasatosporales > Streptomycetaceae > Streptomyces > Streptomyces sp. NPDC060194. The sequence continues at coordinate 23,268 of NZ_JBHWZH010000048.1, forward strand.
GCAGGAGCGGGACGTGCCCGTCGCGGCGGCGCAGCTCCTCGGCGAGGGCGGGGGCGCCCGCGGCCTCGGCCTGGGCTCCTGCCTCGGCCTCGGCCAGCTCGCGGGCCTCGGCCAGGGACCAGCGGACGCTGCCGTGTATGCCGACGACAGCGGGCTCGTCGCTCACCGCGAGGACGGCGGCGAAGCCGACGCCGAAGCGGCCCACGGTGCCGGCGGGGTCGCCCGGGTCGCCGGCCGCCTCCCGCTTGGCCGACGCCCGCAGCGTGCTCAGCGACTCGACGCCCGCGGCGTCCAGCGGGGCGCCGGTGTTGGCGGCCGCGAGGACGCCCTCGCGCAGGGTGAGCAGCAGGCGGCCGGGGGCGCCCGCCCGGACGGCCGCGTCCGCAGCGTTCTGCGCGAGCTCCACGACCAGCCGGTCCCGGTACCCGCCGAGCGCCAGCTCCTCCTCGGCGTTCGCGTCCTCCCTGAACCGCGCCGCGCTCGCCGCCCACGCGTCGAGCACCCCGCGCCGCAACCGCGCCGTGCCGAAGGGGTCGCTGCCCGCGGGGCCCGGCCGCACGTTCCTGCTCACGCTGGTCACTCCGTTTCCGGGCCCGCCACCTGGGACGCACCCACCGCGCTGGAGACTACCGCTGCCCACCTGCCCCCCGACCGCCGTCCGCTATCGGGCGGCCCGATGGCGAACCTGTGCGGATGTCGTGGGCCCGGTGCACGCTTCGCGCGGCCCGCGCGTCGTACGGACGGGTGGCGGGGGCGTCACGGGGACTCGGCGACTACGCGCCGGCGGGTGGCTGACCGCGGCCTTGCGCGTCCCGCCCGCCGAGGCCGCGGGCGCGGCGGGTGGCGCCGTTGCTGGTGCGGTGGGGGCTCTCCATGACGGCGGCGCGCATCGCGGTGAGGGCCTCGCGGCGGGCGCGGTCATCGGGGCGCGGCGGCGGGGCGGGGTCGGCGCGGTGCTCGGGGCGGGCGCAGCGGGGGCAGGTGCGGTCGGTGCCGAGGACGACGCCGTCCTCGCAGGCGGGGGCGGGGCAGGGCCCCGGTGCGACCAGCTGGACGGCGATCTCGTCCGGGCCCCGGACGAGGCGGCCCTCCTCGTCCCGGGCCCGCAGCGCGTGCGCCCACCGGCCGTACCAGCGGCGCTCGACGCGGTCGCTCAGCTGCTGGGGTGTGCGGTGGGCCAGCTCGGCGCGGATCGTCGCGTGCACCGCGGCGGGGACGCGGCCGGCCATCGCGTCGAGCAGCGGGTGCGGCATCCGCCGCAGCACGAACGCGACCGGCTCACCCCCGGGCCGCGTCGGCGGCCGCACGCACGCCGCGCACTCGTCCCCGCCGTCCCCCGCCAGCGCCCCGCGGCACCGCCGGCACTCCCCCCTGCACCGCGCGCACAACCCGCCCGGCAGCCCCTCCACGTGCGCCGCCGGCTGCCGCCCGCACCCCCCGCAGCACTTCGCACACACCCCGCACAACCGCTCCCGCCCCACCACGACGGTCCCGGCCCGGCTCCGACACCGCGTACACATCGCCGGCCCCGTACGGGCTACGCGTGGCCGAGGTCGTCGTCGGGGTCGGGGAGGAGGGGGTCGGCGCGGAAGGAGTCGAAGGAGAGGGCGGGGGGGCGGGGCGGGGTGGGCATGACGGCGGCCTCGGAGTGGCCGCCGCAGCCGTAGGAGAGGGAGACGACGTGCCCGTCCGCGGGGCCGAACTCGTTGGCGCAGACGCCGAAGGCCTGCCCGAGGGAGCCGCCGATGCGGACGAGGAAGCCGCAGCTCTCGCAGGAGGCGGGCGCGGCCTGGGCCATCGGGGTCTTGGGGCCGAAGGACTCGTCCCAGCGGTCGGCCGCGGAGTGCAGGCCGTAGCGGGAGAGGACCCGCGCGCGGCGCATGCCGAGCTCGTCGGCGACGGCGGCGAGCGAGGCGCGCGAGGGGACGACCGCGGGCGCCGGCGGCGCGAGCACCGAGTTCGGCGGCGGCTCCTCGTCGCCGGACCAGGCGGGCGAGAGGCGCAGGTCGTCGTCGGCGGCGGGACCGGCCGCGACATTGGCGCCAGCGGCGTCCGGCGTCGACGGGACCGCGCCGTCGGCCCCCGCCGCCCGCACGGCGTCGTCCGTCAGCCCCCGCTCCAGCCGCAGGTCCTCCGCCTCCGTCGGCAGGAGGTCGCCCGGACCCATGTCGCCCGGGCGGAGGCGCTCGTTCCACGGCACCCATTCGGGCGCGAGCAGCGCGTCCGGGCCGGGCAGCAGGACGGTCTCGGAGAGCGTGACGAGCTTCGCGCGCGAGGCGCGGGCGACGGTGACGGCCCAGCGCCACCCCCGGTAGCCGGGCTCCTTCGCCTCGAAGTAGTGGGTGACGACCCGGTCGCCCTCGGCCACGGCGGAGACGTGCTCGCCGACGACGCCGGGCGCCGCGGCCTCCTCCGCCGCCGCGCGGGCCAGGTCGACCGCCTCGGCGCACAGGCGGTCAGGGGTACGGCTTCGCATCGTGGCTGCCACAGGTATCGCTTCTCTCCATACGCCGTCTCACGGGTGCGCCGCCGTGCCTACGGACCCTTGTGGCCGTGCGACGGGGCGGGCGGAGCGGACCGGAGGACCGCGTCGACGTCCGCACCCGATCGTGTTCCGGGGCGCGCCTCTGTTTACGTCTTGCACCATCATTCTGCGTGATCGACGAGAGGCGCGCGGCCAGGGGCGTGTGCCGGTGCGCGCTACGCACGCTACCCCGTCGCGGCCGCTGGGCCTACACGCGCGCCAGGAAGAAGGCGACGCGCGCGGCGGCGGGGGCGGCCGGGGCGGATGCGGTTCGGCGCGTATCGGAGGGTCGAGTTGGGGCACTATGACGAGGTGGCCACCGAGACTCCGTCGCGCACAGCGTCCTCGGCCCGCCGGGCGGGGCGGGCGGTGGGACGCGCGCTGCACTTCCCGTTCCGAGGTCCCGCCCGCGGCATACGGAAGGTCACGCACGCGCACGGCGCGGGCGAGTCGGGCCTCGGCAAGCTGATCGAACTGCACGGCGTGAACGGCGCCGGCGACGTCATGATCACGGTCGCGCTCGCCTCGACGGTCTTCTTCTCCGTGCCGACGGACGAGGCCCGCGGCCGCGTCGCCCTGTACCTGGCGATCACGATGGCCCCGTTCACCCTCCTCGCCCCCGTCATCGGCCCGCTCCTGGACCGGGTGCCGCACGGCCGCCGCGCCGCGATGGCCGGCGCGATGCTCGCCCGGGCGTTCCTCGCCCTGCTCCTGTCGGGCGCGGTCGTCACCGGCGGCCTGGAGCTCTACCCGGCCGCCCTCGGCGTGCTCGTCGCGTCGAAGGCGTACGGGGTGGTCCGCAGCGCCGTCGTGCCGCGCCTGCTCCCACCGGCGTTCTCGCTGGTCAAGGCCAACTCGCGGGTGACGCTCGGGGGGCTGCTCGCTACCGGTGTCGCCGCGCCCATCGGGGCGGGGCTGCACCAGATCGGGCCGCGCTGGCCGCTGTACGGGGCGTTCGTGCTGTTCGTCGTGGGCACGTTCCTGTCGTTCTCGCTGCCGCCCAAGGTCGACTCCGGCAAGGGCGAGGCGCGCGCGCTGCTCGTCGCCGACGAGGAGCACCTGCACCTGCCGCTCCCCCACGGCAAGCGCCCCGGCCTGCGCACGGTCGGCCCCTCGGTCACGCACGGCCTCGCCGCCAATGCGGCCCTGCGCTGCCTGTCCGGGTTCCTGATCTTCTTCCTCGCGTTCCTGCTCCGCGAGCAGCCGATGGCCGGGCAGAGCGCCGCGCTCTCGCTCGCCCTGGTCGGCGTCGCGGCGGGCACCGGCAACGCGATCGGGACGGCCGTCGGCGCGTGGCTGAAGTCGCGCGCGCCGGAGTTCATCATCGTGACCGTGGTGGGCGGGGTCCTCGCCGTGGCCGTCTGCACGGCCGTGTTCTACGGGCCCGTCGTCATCGTCTGCCTCGGCGCGTGCGCCGGGTTCGCGCAGGCGCTCGCGAAGCTGTCGCTCGACGCGCTGATCCAGCGGGACGTGCCCGAGGCCGTCCGGACGAGCGCGTTCGCCCGCTCGGAGACGCTGCTGCAGATGGCGTGGGTGCTCGGCGGGGCGATCGGCATCGCGCTGCCGCTCAGCCCGGTGCTCGGCCCCGCGGTCGGCGCGGCGATCGTCGCGGCCGGCTGGCTGACCACCGTGCGGGGGCTGGTGGCCGCCGGACGGCGGGGCGGCACGCCGCACCCGCGTGTGGTCTGAGGGAACGCGGCAGATAACCTGCCCCGCATGACCTCTGCGCGTTTCTCCACCACGGGCCGCCGGGCCACGGCCACCCTCGGCGCCGTCGCCGCCGGAATGCTCGCCCTCGCCGCCTGCGACAAGCCGACCCCGGTGGCGACCGTGACGGTCGGCAGTGACTCCGTCAACACCCAGGCCACCTGCTACGGGGACGGCAAGGCGATCAAGCCCGGCGAGATCCGGAAGTGCCTGCAGAAGAAGGCCGACACCGAGATCTCGGTCGGCCCCGGCGAGCAGGTCCGCTTCGGTGTGGACCCGGAGATCGCGGACAACGGCTGGACGATCTTCCTCGACGGGCAGCAGGTCGAGCAGGAGCCCTTCAAGAAGACCTACCGCTCGCTCAACGGCGACGCCTTCTTCAGCGCCGGTCAGCAGGGGCAGCCGGGCGCGCCCGCCGCGAAGAGCGTGCAGGTGAGCATCGTGGAGGCCAAGGGCGGGAGCCTGCGGGGGGTCTGGCAGTTCGAGCTCAAGAAGGGCGACTGATCCCCGCCCCGTGAGCACTCCGCACGTCCTCGTCGCCACCGCCGTCCCCGCCGAGCGGGACGCGGTGGCGCGTGCGTTCCCGGCGGGTGCGTCCGTGGCCGGCGCGGCGGTCGACGTGGTGGCGGTCGGCGTCGGGCCCGCGGCCGCGGCCGCGCGGACGGCCCTGGAGCTGGGGCGGCGGCCGTACGGCCTCGTCGTGTCGGCCGGGATCGGCGGCGGGTTCGCGCCGCACGCGCCGGTCGGGTCGCTCGTGGTCGCGGACGCGATCGTCGCGGCGGATCTGGGGGCGGAGACGGCGGAGGGGTTCGTGTCCGTCACGTCGCTGGGGTTCGGGTCGGTGCTCCACACCCCGCCGGCCGGGCTCGTACGGGCCTTCGCCGCGGCGTCGGGGGCGGCGGCGGGTCCCGTGCTCACGGTGTCCACCGTCACCGGTTCGGCCGAACGCGCCGCCGCGCTCCGCGCGCGCCACCCCGGGGCGCTCGCGGAGGCGATGGAGGGCTTCGGGGTCGCCGAGGCGGCGGCCGCGTACGGGCTGCCGGTCCTGGAGGTCCGGGCCGTGTCGAACCCGGTCGGGCCGCGGGACCGGGAGGCGTGGCGGATCGGTGACGCGCTCGCCGCGCTGACGTCGGGCTTCGGGAAGCTCCCGGCGGCCCTGGAAGGTTGGAACCCGTATGAGTGACACCGCCGCGCTGAAGATCGCGTACTCGCCCTGCCCGAACGACACGTTCGTCTTCCACGCCTGGGCGCACGGGCTCGTGCCCGGGGCGCCGGCGCTGGACGTGACCTTCGCCGACATCGACGTCACCAACGGGATCGCCGAGCGGGGTGACGGCGGGTTCGACGTGCTCAAGGTGTCCTACGCCGTCCTGCCGTGGATCCTCGACGAGTACGCGCTGCTGCCGTGCGGCGGGGCGCTGGGGCGGGGGTGCGGGCCGCTGGTCCTCACCCGTTCGGCGGGCGCGGACCTGTCGGGCGCGACCGTCGCCGTGCCGAGCGAGCGGTCGACGGCGTACCTGCTGTTCCGGCTGTGGGCGGCGGAGGCGGTGCCCGGCGGGGTGGGCGGGATCGTCGTCATGCCGTTCGACGAGATCATGCCGGCGGTGCGGGACGGGCGGGTCGACGCGGGGCTCGTCATCCACGAGGCGCGGTTCACGTACAGGTCGTACGGGCTCCACAAGCTGGCCGACATGGGCGAGCACTGGGAGGCGGCGACCGGGCATCCGATCCCGCTCGGTGCGATCGTCGCGCGGCGGTCGCTGGGGGCGGACCTGCTGGCCCACCTCGCGGAGGCGGCGCGGACGTCCGTGCGGACGGCCTGGGACGATCCGGCCGCCTCCGCGGCGTACGTCGCCGCGCACGCGCAGGAGATGGACCCGGACGTCGCCGCGCAGCACATCGCGCTGTACGTCAACGAGTTCACCGCGGACCTCGGCGACGCGGGGTACGCCGCCGTCCACGCCCTCCTCACCCGCGCGGCGGCGGAGGGCCTGGTCCCGCCCCTGGCCCCCGGCGCCCTCGACCCCGCCTGACCAGCGGGCTGAGATCTTTTCGCCGGCTGGCGCTGAGATCGTGCCGCTGTGGGGCAGCGTCGGCCCCACCCGCTGTGGGCAATCGTGCCGCAGGGCGAGTGGAGTCTCCCCTGCTCGAGCGAAGCCGAGAGCTCGGGGAAGGGTGGGCACAGCCCACAGTGCCGAGCGCCGGCGACGGATGCGCCCGCCATGGTCGGCCTCCCGCGGCGGAGCCGCGCAGCCGGCCGGAGGGGCTACGGGTCCAGCTGGTCGGCGACCGCGCGGAGGAGGCCGGCGATCTTCGCGCCAGACGCGCGTTCGGGGTAGCGGCCGCGTTCGAGCGCGGGGGTGATGCTTTCGAGGAGCGTCGTGAGGTCCTGGACGATGGACGCGAGTTCGTCGGGCTTGCGGCGGGTCGCCGCGGCGACGGAGGGGGCGGGGTCGAGGAGCACGACGGAGAGCGCCTGGTCCCCCCGCTGCCCGGCGACCACGCCGAACTCCACCCGCTGCCCCGGCTTCAGCGCGTCGACGCCGGCCGGGAGCACGGACGAGTGCACGAAGACGTCGCCGCCGTCGTCGCGGGAGAGGAAACCGAAACCCTTCTCCGGGTTGAACCACTTGACCTTGCCGGTGGGCATGTCGCCTTCGTCCTCGTATCGGTCGGATCGGCGCCGGGGCGCCGATCGGCTCGGAACGGCTCTGGGTAGCCTCGAACAGCACTGAAGCGGGCCTCGGCGCCCGCCTGCCCATAGGTTAGTGGGGGTCTCTCCGCCCAGGGAACTACCCTGGTCGGGTGACCGATACTCCTGCCCCGCCCGCTTCCACGACCGGCGACCGACTCGTCGCAGCCGGTGCCGTCGTCTTCGTCCTCGGCGCACTGGCCACCGTCGTCACCGTGGCCCCGCTCTTCCTCGGCACCGAGCCCTTCCCGCCCGTCGCCTACTGGCTCTGCATGCTGATGGGCCTCGGCTTCGCGATCGCGGGGGTCGGCCTGCTCTGGTCGATCGCGGCGCAGCGGAGGCAGGCGCGGGGGGCCTGACCCCCGCGCCCGGGCCTCAGCGCGCCGCGTGCTCCGCGAGCCACGCGGGGAAGTCGGCGAGACCGCCCGGCAGGACGACGTCCGCGCCCGCCGCGCGGAGGGCCGGCGCGTCGCAGGGGCCGGTCGGGACCGCGACGGAGAGGGCGCCCGCGGCGCGGGCCCCGCGGACGTCGCCGACGTGGTCGCCGACGTAGACCGTCGCGCCGTGCTCCCGCAGCGCCACCGCCTTCGCCTCCGCCCACAGGGAGCCGACGACCGCGTCCGCCTCGATGCCGAGGTGGGACAGGTGCAGCTCGGCGTTCGGCTCGTGCTTGGCGGTCACCACGACCGAGCGCCCGCCGGCCGCGCGCACCGCGGCGACCGCGTCCCGCGCGCCCGGCATCGCGCGCGTCGGCCCGATGGCGTACTCCGGGTACATCTCCCGGTACCGGTCCGCCACGGCCGGTATCCGCTCCGCCGGGAACCAGTGCGCCAGCTCCTGCTCCAGCGGCGGGCCGAGCCGCGTCACCACCAGATCCGCGTCGATCTCGACCCCCGTCTCCGCGGCCAGCGCGACGTACGCGGCGCGGATGCCGGGGCGGGAGTCGATGAGGGTCATGTCGAGGTCGAACCCGACGGTCAGGGTGGGTGCGGCAGTCATGCGGCCCATTGTGCGGGGCGGCTCACGGCGGCGCGCTGCGCCCCCGTCCCGCGCGCACGCCCGGCGCGCAGCGCCGGGGCTTCGCTGGGCCTGCCGCGCAGCGGCGGGGTTTCGCCGCGCAGCGGCGGAGCACCACTTCGGGCGGGGCGCCGCGCAGCGGAGCCGCGGGTTCGCCGCGCAGCGGCGGGGCTTCGCCGCGCAGCGGCGCACTCCGGTCAGCCCCGCACGCGCTGACTGCGCCAGAGGACGAAGAGCGCGGAGGCGAGCGCCGCGCCCCGCAGCGCCCAGGGCCACGCCTCGGTGAGCGCCGCGCCGAGTCCGTCCGCGGGGAGGCGGTCGCCCCAGCGTCCCTCCGTACGGCCCCAGAGCCAGACCGCCCCCGCGAGGGCGGACGCCGCGGGGATGCCGAGGACCGCGGCCTTGGCCTCCGTGCGGGAGAGCCGGCGGGACAGGTACACGAGCCCCCAGCCGAGGGCGAGCGGCAGCAGGCTGCCGAGCACCGCGCCCGCGACCAGCAGCACCGCGGCGAGCAGCAGCAGCGGGTTGGCGGGCCCGGTCCGCGCGGGCACGGCGACGACGGCGGGCGCCGGGACCGGGGCGGGGACGGCGGCCGCGCGCCGGAACAGCCGCCGGCGCGGGACGGCCGCCTTCGCGGCGGCCGCGCCCGTACCCGCACCCGCCGCCGGAGGCCCCGCGTCCCCGTCGGCCCGCGGCCGCTCCCCCCGGAGCTCGGGGATCTCGACGCCCCCGACGAAGCCCGGCACCTCGCCCCCGAGCTCACCCCGGTCGACGCGCCACCAGTCCGTCGGCGCGGCCGGGGCCGCCGGGTCCGCCACCCCCCGCTGCTGCGGGACGGACGGCCGCTCGGCGGGCTGCGGCGAAGGAGCCCCCTCCGGCGGCGACTCCCGCGGCGCCTCCGTTCCCCGCTCCGGTGCGGGGACGTGCGCCGCGACCACCTCGTCCGGCGTCCCGATCCGGTGCAGCATGCGGCGCACCGCAGCGGGGGTGTCCGCGCCGCGCGCGGACCGGCCGCTGTCGATCCGGCTACGCAACTCCGCGACGAGCCGGGCGCGTTCGCCCGACGGCAGCGACGTCTGCGCCAGGTCGCCGACCCGGCTGAGGTAGTCGTACACCAGCCGGTCGCTCTCGATCCCCATCCGCCCTCCCGCATGCGCCCTCCCCGTACGGTACGCCGTCGCCCGCGGCCCGTCGGGCGGCAGCGCACACCGTCCGGCACCGCGCTCCCGCGCGAAGGGACCGGTACCGTGGGCCGGATGAGCACCGAGAGCACGCCGAGCGGTACCGCGCCCCGCACCCTCGCGGAGGACCTGCGCCGCCGGGACGACGCCTCGTTGGGCGCGCTGCTGGCCGCACGCCCGGACCTCCTGTCGCCCGTGCCGCACGACATCTCGCAGCTGGCGACGCGGGCGGGCACGCGCGCCTCGGTGGTGCGCGCGCTGGAGCACCTGGACCGGTTCGCGCTGCAGGCGGCGGAGGCGCTGGCCGTCACCGCCGAGCCCGCGTCGTACGCCACGCTGCACGGGCTGCTCGCGGGGGACGACGGGGACGCGGCGGTGACGGCCGCCCTGCCCGGCGTGGTCGCGCGGTTGCGGGCGCAGGCGCTGGTGTGGGGCGCGGAGGACCGGCTGCGGCTGGTGCGGACGGCCCGGGAGCTGCTGACGCCGTCGCCGCAGCACCCGTCGCCGACGGGCCTCGGCCCGACGGTGGCGGAGGCCACGGCGGGGATGTCGCCGGGCCGGCTGCAGGACATCCTGCGCGGGGCGGGACTGCCGTCGACGCACGACCCGGTCTCCGCGGTGGCGGAGCTGACCGCGCTGTTCGAGGACCGCGAGCGGATGCCGCGGCTGCTCGACGAGGCCCCGGCGGACGCGCTCGACGTGCTCGGCCGGCTGGTGTGGGGGCCGCCGTACGGGCAGGTGACGCACCACCCGGCCCCGTACGTACGGTGGTTGCTGGACCGCGGGCTGCTGCTTCCCGCCGCGGTCGGCACGGTGGTGCTGCCCCGCGAGGCCGCGCTGTACCTGCGGGCCGGTCGGGCGCACCGCGAGACGCAGCCGGTCGCGCCGGCCGTGGAGACCGCGCGGGCGCACGACCCGGCGGTGGTCGACGCCGCGGCGGCCGGCCAGGCGTACACCGCGCTCGGCACGGTGGAGGAGCTCCTGAAGGAGTGGGAGGAGGGCGGCCCGGCCGCGCTCCGGGCGGGCGGTCTGAGCGTCCGCGACCTCAAGCGGACCGCCGCCGCGCTCGGCACCGGCGGGCCAGAGGCCGGGTTCTGGGTCGAACTCGCCTACGCGGCGGGTCTGTTGGCGACCGACGGGCAGGCCGAGGAGCGGTACGCGGCCACCCCCGAGTACGACGAGTGGCTGGAGCGGCCCGCCGCGGCCCGCTGGGCGCAGCTCGCCGCCGCCTGGCTCGCCGCGACCCGCACGCCGGGCCTGATCGGCGGCCAGGACGCGAAGGGCCGCGCGCTGAACGCCCTCGGCCCCGGCCTGGACCGGACCGCGTCGCCGGAGGTGCGGCAGCGGGTCCTCGCGCTGCTCGCCGCACTGCCCGCGGGGTCCGCCGCCGACCCCGACTCCCTCCTCGCCCGGCTGCGGTGGGAGCGGCCGCCGCGCGGGACGTCGGCGGGCGCGCCGCCCCGGCCCGCTTCCGAGCAGCGGGCCCCCGCGCAGCCCGACGCGGGGGCCGCGTGGTCCTCGCAGGCGCCCCGCACCGGCCCCGAGCGCCCCTCCGACCCCCGTTCGCGCCTGGCGGAGTGGACGCTGGCGGAGGCGGAGCTCCTCGGCGTCACCGGCCGCGGGGCGCTCTCGTCGCACGGCCGGGCCCTCGTCGAGGGGGACGCGCCTGCCCCCGCCGCCGGTCCGACGGCGGGCGCCTCCGCGCCGCGCCCGCACGATTCGGCCTCCGACGCCCCGCGTCCCCCCTTCGCCCCGCCCACCCCCGCCGAGCTCGCCGTCCGGGCCGCCGGCGCCGCGAGGGTGCTGGCCCCGCTGCTGCCCGAGCCGCTCGACCACGTGCTGCTCCAGGCCGACCTGACGGCCGTCGCGCCCGGTCCGCTGCAGCGGCCGCTCGCGGACCTGCTCGACGTGGCGGCGGAGGTGGAGTCGAAGGGCGGGGCGACCGTCTACCGGTTCACCGCCGGCTCGGTGCGGCGCGCCCTGGACGCGGGGCGCAGCGCGACCGACCTGCACGCGTTCCTCGCCGCGCACAGCCGCACCCCGGTGCCGCAGCCGCTCGCGTACCTGATCGACGACGTGGCGCGCCGGCACGGGCACCTGCGGGTGGGCGGGGCAGGGTCGTACGTGCGGTGCGACGACGACGGCGTGCTGAACGAGATCATGGCCGACACCCGCTCGGGCTCCTTGCGGCTGCGACGCCTCGCCCCGACCGTCCTCGCCTCGCAGGCCGACCCCAACACCCTGCTGGAGGGGCTGCGTTCGCTGGGCTTCGCCCCGTCGGCCGAGTCCGCCGACGGCGACGTCCTCATCACCCGCGCGCTCGCCCACCGCACCCCGCCGCGCGCGGCCCCCGCCCCCGTCCACGAGGGCCCGCCGGCCCCCGACGCGGCCCTCATGGCCGCCGCCCTGCGCGCCATCCGCGCCGGCGACGACGCCGCCACCGTCACCCTCAAGCCCGCCGCCGCGGGCGCTCCCCCGCTCCCGTCCGGGCAGCTCCCCCGCACCAGCAACGCCGAGACGCTCGCGACGATGCAGGCCGCGGTCATGACCGGCGAGGCGCTGTGGATCGGCTACGTCAACGCCGAGGGCGCGGCCAGCCAGCGCGTCATCGCCCCCGTCCGCGTCGAGGGCGGCTTCGTCACCGCCTACGACCACACCGCGGACGAGGTCCGCACCTACCCCCTGCACCGCATCACGGGCGTGGCCGAACTGGCCGACTCCTAGGCCGCCCCCCTAGGCCGACTTCGCGAACCGGCTCCTGCGCGCGGGGCGGCGGGTGCGGGGGCGGTCCGGGTCGGGGTGCATGCGGCGGGCGAGGCGGCGGCCGAGGAGGAGGTAGCCGAGCAGCGCGCCGGTGGTGTTCATGATGACGTCGTCGATGTCGAAGGCGCGGCCCTGGATGATCGAGCCCTGCGCCAGCTCGACGAGGACCATCACGAGGACGGTCACGGCGACGACCCGCACCATCCGCATCCTGCCCGGCACGAGCAGCGGCAGCAGCACCCCGAACGGGACGCCGAGCAGGATGTTCCCCCCGACCTGCTTGAGCGCGGCGGCGACGGTGTAGTCCTCGAAGTAGTTGCGGAGGCTGTCACCGGGCTGCAGGTTCGTGTGGATCAGGTCCTCCGACGCGGCGGACGGCGTCAGCGTCAGCCGCGCCAGCACCGCGGAGAACGCGACGAGCCCGACGAACGCGACGGCGACGACCGCCGCGCGCAGCAGTACCGCCCCCCACGTGGGACGCCCGTCGTCGGCGGGCGGGCGTGGTGCTGCCGCCCCGTCCGCGCGCCCCCTCCGGGGCCACCGCACCGTCCGTTCCCTGCCCGCGGTCTCCGCATCAGCCGTCATGCGCGGCCGTATACCCCCGCCGGGCCCGCGCACGCCACCCGCACGCGCGGAACGTGCGGCACACTGGAGGTTTGGGCCGCGCCGTTCGGCGGTCGGCCCGTGCGTCACGAAAGGGAGCTCCTCTTGAACGGGCCGCTCATCGTCCAGTCCGACAAAACGCTCCTCCTGGAGGTCGACCACGACGCCGCGGACGCCTGCCGGCGGGCCATCGCGCCGTTCGCCGAGCTGGAGCGCGCCCCCGAGCACATCCACACCTACCGGCTGACCCCGCTCGGCCTGTGGAACGCCCGCGCGGCCGGGCACGACGCCGAGCAGGTCGTCGACGCGCTCGTCGCGTACTCCCGCTACCCCGTCCCGCACGCGCTGCTCGTCGACATCGCCGAGACGATGGACCGCTACGGCCGGCTCACCCTCTCCAAGCACCCCGCGCACGGCCTCGTCCTGACCTCCACCGACCGGCCGGTCCTGGAGGAGATCCTCCGCTCGAAGAAAATCGCACCGCTGGTCGGCGCCCGGATCGACGCCGACACCGTCGCCGTCCACCCCTCCGAGCGCGGCCAGATCAAGCAGACGCTGCTCAAGCTCGGCTGGCCGGCGGAGGACCTCGCCGGGTACGTCGACGGCGAGGCGCACCCCATCGCGCTCGACGAGAGCGGCTGGGCGCTGCGGCCGTACCAGAAGCAGGCCGTGGAGAACTTCTGGCACGGCGGCTCCGGCGTCGTCGTCCTGCCCTGCGGGGCGGGGAAGACGCTGGTCGGGGCGGGGGCGATGGCCGAGGCGAAGGCGACGACGCTGATCCTCGTCACCAACACCGTCTCCGCGCGGCAGTGGAAGCACGAGCTGGTGAAGCGCACCTCGCTCACCGAGGACGAGATCGGCGAGTACAGCGGCACCCGCAAGGAGATCCGCCCGGTCACCATCGCCACCTACCAGGTGCTCACCACCCGCCGGAAGGGCGTCTACCCGCACCTGGAGCTGTTCGACTCCCGCGACTGGGGCCTGATCCTCTACGACGAGGTGCACCTGCTGCCCGCGCCCGTCTTCAAGTTCACCGCCGACCTCCAGGCCCGCCGCCGCCTCGGCCTCACCGCGACGCTGGTGCGCGAGGACGGCCGCGAGTCCGACGTCTTCTCGCTCATCGGCCCCAAGCGCTTCGACGCGCCGTGGAAGGAGATCGAGGCGCAGGGCTACATCGCGCCCGCCGACTGCGTCGAGGTCCGCGTCAACCTCACCGACTCCGAGCGGCTCGCCTACGCGACGGCCGAGGCGGAGGAGAAGTACCGCTTCTGCGCCACGACGGCGACCAAGCGGCGCGTCACCGAGGCGCTGGTGAGGAAGCACGCCGGCGAGCAGACCCTCGTCATCGGCCAGTACATCGACCAGCTCGACGAGCTCGGCGAGCACCTCGGCGCGCCGGTCATCAAGGGCGAGACCACCAACGCGCAGCGCGAGAAGCTCTTCGACGCGTTCCGGGAGGGCGAGATCAGCGTCCTCGTCGTCTCCAAGGTGGCCAACTTCTCCATCGACCTGCCCGAGGCCACCGTCGCCATCCAGGTCTCCGGCACCTTCGGCTCCCGCCAGGAGGAGGCCCAGCGCCTCGGCCGCGTCCTGCGCCCCAAGGCCGACGGCCACGAGGCCCGCTTCTACTCCGTCGTCGCCCGCGACACCATCGACCAGGACTTCGCCGCCCACCGCCAGCGCTTCCTCGCCGAACAGGGCTACGCCTACCGCATCGTGGACGCGGACGACCTGCTGTCGGGGGGCGGGGCGTAGGAGGGCCGCGGCGCGGCGGTGGTGTCCCGGTGGCGCGCGGCGAGGGTGAGGAGGGTGAGGGTGAGCAGGGGGTAGGGGGCGGCGAGGGGCTGCTGCCACCAGGGGAGGTGGAGGTCGAGGTCGCCCGTGTGGGGGACGAGCCACATCGTGCGGGCGGTGAAGAGGGCGGTCGCGGCGAGGGCGAGGCGGGGACGGCCGTCGGCGAGGAGGACGGCGGTCAGGGGGACGCACCACACCCAGTGGTGGGACCAGCTGATCGGAGAGATGAGGAGGGCGGTGAACGCGGTGATCAGCAGGCCGTGCGCCCCGCCCGCGCGGCGGGCGAGCCAGAGGCCCGCGCCCGCGGTGACCGCCGCGGTGGCCGCCCAGGCGACCCCGGGCGTCTCCGTGTGGAGGACCCGCGCGACAAGACCCTGCAGCGACTGGTTGTCGACGATCCACGCCTTGCCGACCCGGTCCGTCTCGAACACCCGCCGGGTGAAGAAGTCGGCGGTCGCGGCCGGCAGGACGAGCGCGCCGAGCGCGACCGTCCCGGCGAACGACGCCAGCGCGGTCATCGCCTCGCGCCGGCGGCCCGTCAGCAGCAGGTGGACGATGAAGATGCCCGGCGTCAGCTTGATCCCCGTCGCGACGCCGAGCGCGAAGCCCCTGCCCAGGGCGGTGGGCGGGCGCGTCAGGTCCCACAGGACCAGGCACACCAGGGCGAGGTTGATCTGCCCGAACAGGACCGTCTGGAACACCGGTTCCAGCCAGATCCCGACCGCGGTCGCCGCGAGCAGCACCTCCGGCCGCGTCCGCCGGCCCGCGAGCCGGCACGACAGGTGGACCAGCAGCGCGAGCAGCGCCACGTTCCCGACGAGGAACGCGACCTTCAGGACGGCGACCGGCACCCACGTCGTCGGCACGAACAGGATCGCCGCGAACGGCGGGTACGTCGCCGGCAGCTCCCACTCCGTCACCGTGAACCCGTACAGGTCCGTCCCGTTCGCGACGGCGGCCCCCTCGGCCCGGTACACCAGCGTGTCCGCCATCGGCGTGGGCTGCACGGTGCACAGCACCGCGAGCGCGGCGAGCGAGACGAGCAGCAGGCCCGTTGCCCACGCGACACGTGCGGGCGGGCTCACGTTCCGGTACGCGATCACCCACCGACCCTAACGGCGGGGGCCTCGGCCCGCGGCGACGGGGGCCGCCACCCCGCTGTGGGCAATCGTGCCGCAGGGCGGCACGGGTGGGCACAGCGCAACGTGCCCAGCGCAAGCGACCGTACCCCGCGCCACGGTTGGCCCCCGCGGCGAAGCCGCACCCCGGCCGGAGGCCGGGCGGGGTCCGGGGCGGAGCCCCGCGGAAAAGGGTTCGCAGGGCGCGACGCGGGTCGCATAGGATCCTCGCTCCCGCGCGAGCACCCGCGCCGCCCCCCGGTCGGAAACCGGGCGGCAGTCGTCGATGTCGCGTACTCCGGAGGAAAGACCGTGGAACCCCTCGCGCGCGAGCGCGCTCACCTGTCCGCCTCGCGGGACGCCCTGCGCGCGATGCGCGAGGACGTCGAGGCGCTGGACATCAAGGACGTGACGGCGAACTGGGTGAACGCCGCCGTCCTGGAGGCCCAGATCGAGCAGCGCGTGAAGGCGCTCGCGGACCTCGCGCACACCCCCCTGTTCTTCGGCCGGCTCGACTACCGCGCGACGACCCAGGAGGGCGGCTCGTTCTACATCGGCCGCCGGCACGTGCACGACGGTGACGGCGACCCGATGGTCGTCGACTGGCGCGCCCCCGTCTCCCAGCCGTTCTACCGCGCGTCGAAGCGGGACCCGCAGGACGTGGACCTGCGGCGCCGATTCGGCTACACCGGCGGCGAGTTGACCGCGTACGAGGACGAGCACCTCACCGACCCCGCGGAGACGGAGCGCACCAGCGCCCTCCTCCAGGCGGAGATCGAACGCCCGCGCGTGGGTCCGATGCGGGACATCGTCGCGACGATCCAGCCCGAGCAGGACGAGATCGTCCGCGCGGGCCTGACCGGTTCGGTGTGCGTGCAGGGCGGGCCCGGCACGGGGAAGACCGCGGTCGGCCTGCACCGGGTCGCGTACCTGCTGTACGCGCACCGCGAGCGCCTCGCCCGCACCGGCACGCTGGTCATCGGCCCGAACGCGTCGTTCCTCCACTACATCGAGCAAGTGCTGCCCGCACTGGGCGAGTTGGATGTCAGGCAGGCCACGGTGGACGACCTCGTCGCCCACGTCGAGATCCGTGGCGCCGACTCCGCCGCGACCGCCGTCCTCAAGGGCGACGCCCGCATGGCGGAGGTCCTGCGCCGGGCCGTACGGGCCGGGGTGACGATGCCGACGGAGGGGCTCGTCGTCGTACGGGGGTCGCGCCGGTGGCGGGTGCCGTCGTACGAACTCACGGAAATGGTCGAGGAGTTGCTCGCCCGCGACATCCGCTACGGCGCCGCCCGCGACGCCCTCCCGCAGCGGATCGCGCACGCGGTCCTCGTCCGGATGGAGCGGGCCGGGGAGTCGCCGGACGACCGCGTGCAGGACGCCGTCGCCCGCAACCCCGCGGTGAAGGCCGCCGTCAAGGCGATCTGGCCGCCGGTCGAGCCGGCGAAGCTGCTGCTCCGGCTGCTCTCCGACGCCGACTTCCTCGCCGCGCAGGCCGAAGGCGTCCTCACCGCCGACGAGCAGAAGCTCCTCCTCTGGGAGAAGCCGCCCCGCAGCGTCCGCGCCGCGCGGTGGTCGCCCGCCGACGCCGTCCTGATCGACGAGGCCACCGACCTCGTCACCCGCACGCACTCCCTCGGCCACGTCGTCCTCGACGAGGCCCAGGACCTCTCCCCCATGCAGTACCGCGCCGTCGGCCGGCGCTGCTCCACCGGCTCCGCGACCGTCCTCGGCGACCTCGCCCAGGGCACCACCCCCTGGGCCACCCGCGCCTGGTCCGAGGCGCTCACCCACCTCGGCAAGCCCGACGCGCTCGTCGAGGAGCTGACCGCGGGGTTCCGCGTGCCCCGCGAGGTCATCGCCTACGCCTCCCGCCTCCTCCCCCACATCGCCCCCGGTCTCGCGCCCGTCGCGTCCGTCCGCGAGAACCCCGGCGCGTTCGACGTCCGCGCGGGGGGTTCCGTCCTCGCCGCCTGCGAGGACGCGCTCCTGCGCGAGGGCTCCGTCGGCCTCGTCGCCGCCGACGCGCGCGTCCCCTCCCTCGCCGCCGAGCTCTCCGCCGCCGGCCACGCCTTCCTCTCCCCCGGCGAGGAGACCTCCGCCACCGCCCGCCTCACCCTCGTCCCCGCCTCCCTCGCCAAGGGCCTCGAATACGACTACGTCGTCCTCGACGAACCCTCCGCGATCGTCTCCGCCGAACCCGACGAACGCACCGGCCTCCGCCGCCTCTACGTCGCCCTGACCCGCGCCGTCTCCGGCCTGACGGTCGTCCACCACACGGCCCTCCCACCGCAGCTCGCGTCCGGCACGGCGGTCTAGTCGGGCCGGGGTCCGCAAAAAACTCCAGCCCGGCCGGCGCTTGAGGCCGCCGGGCGCAGCCCGGTACCCGCGGCGGAGCCGCGAATCGCCCCTGCGGGCCGGGGGGCGGCCAACGCCGCCGCCGAGCGGCACGCATCTCGGCGCGAGCCCGAAGAACCGGCGCGAGCCCGCAAAAAATCTCAGCCCGGCCGGCGCTTGAG
>NZ_JBHWZH010000049.1:0-40959 GCF_042728285.1 Streptomyces sp. NPDC060194
GCCCGCCCCCGGGAGAGCCGGGAGCGGGCCGCCGTGAGACGCCGGGGCGGGTCCTAGAACGCCGCCTCGTCCAGGTCCATCAGGTCCAGGCCGACCTGCTCGGCGAGCGCGCGCTCGACCGAGACGCCCGGCAGGACGTTCGCCGCGAAGAACTTCGCCGCGGCGATCTTGCCGGTGTAGAAGGCCTTGTCCTTGGTGGAGGCGCTTGCGAGCTTCTCCGCGGCGACCGCGGCGCCGCGCAGCAGCAGGTAGCCGACGACGACGTCCCCGGAGGCCATCAGCAGGCGGGTGGTGTTGAGGCCGACCTTGTAGATGTTCCGGACGTCCTCGCCGGTGGCCGTCAGGTCGGTGATCATCGTGCCGACGATCGCCTCCAGCTCGACGGCCGCCTTGGACAGGCTGTCGCGGGCCGCGGCCAGCTCGTCGCCGCCGGCGCCGATGGCCAGGAACTTCTTGATCTCCTCGGAGAGGGCGTTCAGGGACGCGCCCTGGTCGCGGACGATCTTCCGGAAGAAGAAGTCCTGGCCCTGGATCGCCGTGGTGCCCTCGTAGAGGGTGTCGATCTTGGCGTCCCGGATGTACTGCTCGATCGGGTACTCCTGGAGGTACCCCGAGCCGCCGAACGTCTGCAGCGACTGGGCGAGCTGCTCGTAGGACTTCTCCGAGCCGTAGCCCTTGACGATCGGGAGCAGCAGGTCGTTCAGACCGTGCAGCGCCTTCGCGTCCTCGCCGGCCGCCTCGGCGGCCTGGATGGCGTCCTGGACGGTGGCGGTGTAGAGGACGAGCGAGCGCATGCCCTCGGCGTACGCCTTCTGCGTCATGAGCGAGCGGCGCACGTCCGGGTGGTGGGTGATCGTCACCTTGGGCGCGGTTTTGTCCATGAAGTTCGCCAGGTCGGGTCCCTGGACGCGCTCCTTGGCGTACTCCAGGGCGTTGAGGTAGCCCGTGGAGAGGGTGGCGATGGCCTTCGTGCCGACCATCATGCGGGCGAACTCGATGATGCGGAACATCTGGCGGATGCCGTCGTGCTTGTCGCCGACGAGCCAGCCGACCGCGGGGTGGTCCGCCTGGTCGCCGAAGGTCATCTCGCAGGTGTTGGAGGCCTTGAGGCCCATCTTGTGCTCGACATTGGTCGCGAAGACGCCGTTGCGCTCACCCAGCTCGCCGGTCTCGAAGTCGAAGTGGAACTTCGGGACCATGAAGAGCGACAGGCCCTTGGTGCCGGGGCCGTGGCCCTCGGGGCGGGCCAGCACGTAGTGGATGATGTTCTCGGACATGTCGTGCTCGCCCGAGGTGATGAAGCGCTTGACGCCCTCGATGTGCCAGGAGCCGTCCGCCTGCTCGGTGGCCTTCGTGCGGCCCGCGCCCACGTCGGAGCCCGCGTCGGGCTCGGTGAGGACCATCGTGGAGCCCCACTGCTTCTCGGTGGCTATCGACGCGATCTTCTTCTGTACGTCGTTGCCCTCCTCGTGCAGGATGCCCGCGAAGGCGGGGCCGGAGGAGTACATCCAGACGGCGGGGTTGGCGCCCAGGACGAGCTCGGCGTAGGCCCAGATGAGGGAGCGGGGCGCGGTGGTGCCGCCGATCTCCTCGGGCAGGCCCAGGCGCCAGTACTCGGAGTCCATGAAGGCCTGGTAGCTCTTCTTGAACGAGGCCGGGACGGGCGCGGTGTTCGTGGCCGGGTCGAAGACCGGCGGGGTGCGGTCGGCGTCCTCGAAGGAGGCGGCGAGCTCGTTCACCGAGAGCCGGTTCAGCTCGTCCAGGATCGACTTCGCGGTCTCGACGTCCATCTCCGCGAACGGTCCGGTGCCGTACAGCTTGTCGCGACCGAGGACCTCGAAGAGGTTGAACTCGATGTCGCGGAGATTCGACTTGTAGTGCCCCATGGCGACGGCTCCTCGTGCCTGCGATGCGTGCCTGATTCGTGCCTTCGACGCGTTCCGACGCGAGCCTTGAGCGCGTACCGACGCATACCGATACCGACCGGTAACACAGATCATGCTACCCATCGGTAATAAGACGCAACCCCGAAGCGCCCGACAGACCCCGGGTGTGGCGCACTACTCTTTGCCCCATGTACGGCTACGACCAGCACCCCGGGGCTCAGCAGGGCTACGCCCAGGCGCCGCACCAGCAGATGGGCGGCTATCCCGAGCCCTCGGTCCCCTCGCTGGCCGACGCGGTCCGGGCCTTCACCACCGGCGCGATGTCGGCGGAGGACTTCCAGCAGATCTTCGCCACGTCCAAGGTCTACTGCCCCCGCGGGGAGGGTCCCGGCTTCCTGGCGCTGCACAACACCCAGCAGCCGGTGATCCCCATGTTCACCACGCTCAAGGAGCTGCGCCGGTACGCCGGCAAGGAGTCGAAGTACTTCGTGATCACCGGCGCCGAGGTCATCGACCTGCTGCCGACCGGCTACGGCTTCGTCCTGGACATGGAGGGCGAGCACCGGATGGTCTTCGACGCGAAGGCCGTCGAGCAGATGGTCGACTTCGCGATGCGCCGCATGTACGGCTGACGCGGTCGGCACAGTGTCGTTCCTCACCCCTCGTGGCCATCCGGCCCCGGGGGGTGATTGCGTAGGGCGCGTGGACGCCCCGGGAATGCGGGCGGCCTTGCAAGTTGTTCAGTGTTCAACTACATTGGAGCTCGAACCCGAGGAGGCCGCCATGCCCGCCGT
This sequence comes from Streptomyces sp. NPDC060194, assembly GCF_042728285.1. NCBI lineage: Bacteria > Bacillati > Actinomycetota > Actinomycetes > Kitasatosporales > Streptomycetaceae > Streptomyces > Streptomyces sp. NPDC060194. Next base: position 2,681 of record NZ_JBHWZH010000049.1, read on the forward strand.
GACCGTCGAGAACCCGCTGACCCTGCCGAAGGTCGTCGCCCCCGCCGGCGCCGCCGCCCGGCCCGTGCTCGCGGTCGTGGACGCGCCGAGCGGATTCGAGGGGGAGGGCTTCCCGGTTCGCCGCGCGTTCGCCGGGATCAACTACAAGTACCTCGACCCGTTCATCATGATGGACCAGATGGGCGAGGTGGAGTACCAGCCCGGGGAGCCCAAGGGCACCCCCTGGCACCCGCACCGCGGCTTCGAGACCGTCACGTACATCATCGACGGCGTCTTCGACCACCAGGACTCCCACGGCGGCGGCGGCACGATCACCGACGGCGACACCCAGTGGATGACGGCAGGCTCCGGCCTGCTGCACATCGAGGCCCCGCCGGAGCACCTCGTCATGTCCGGCGGCCTCTTCCACGGCCTGCAGCTGTGGGTGAACCTGCCGGCCAAGGACAAGATGATGCCGCCGCGCTACCAGGACATCCGCAGCGGCTCCGTCCAGCTCCTCACCACCCCCGACGGCGGCTCGCTGCTGCGGGTCATCGCCGGCGAGCTCGACGGCCACGACGGCCCCGGCATCACCCACACCCCGATCCGCATGATCCACGCGACGGTCGCCCCCGGCGCCGAGATCACCCTGCCGTGGTCCGAGGACTTCAACGCCCTCGCCTACGTCATGGCCGGCCGCGGCTCCGTCGGCACCGACCGGCGCCCGATCCACGTCGGCCAGACCGCGGTCTACGGCAGCGGCTCGTCGATCACCCTCCGCGCCGACGAACGCCAGGACAGCAACACCCCGGACCTGGAGATCGTGCTCCTCGGCGGGCGCCCCATCCGCGAACCGATGGCGCACTACGGGCCGTTCGTGATGAACACCCGCGCCGAGCTCCAGCAGGCCTTCGACGACTTCCAGGCCGGCAAGCTCGGCGTCGTCCCCTCCGAGCGCATCCCCCACACCCAGGACTGACGCCGCGTCACCCGTGCGGGTCCGCCGACGGGCGGACCCGCACGCGGCGTGATCGCCTGGCGGCATGGCGACCCGAAGCTCCCCCGACCAGCCGCTCCTGCCGCCCGGCGCCCGGCGCCTCGCGGCCTGGTGCCTGGTCGTGCTGCTGGTCTGCGGCGTCGCGGCGGTGTTCGTCTGGCTCTGCGTGACGCTCAAGGCGGCCGTCACCCCCGTCCTGCTCGCGCTGCTCGGCACCGCGCTGCTCGGCCCGGTCCACCGGTGGCTGCTGCGGCGCCACCTCAACCGCTCGCTGGCCGCCCTGCTGACCTGCTTCGCCCTGGTGGCCGTCGTCGGCGGCGCGGGCTACGTCCTCGTGCACGCCCTGATCGACAGCGGCGAGGACATCCTCGACGCCCTCCAGCAGGCCGTGGACTCGATCCGCGACCGGCTGGGCCTGGAGGACCTCGGCGGCACGGAGGACTTCAGCGCCAACGTCAAGGACCTCGTCGACAAGTACGGGGCGACGGCGGCCAGCGGCGTGATCACCGGCCTCAGCGTCGTCGGCGCGCTCGCCGCGACCTCCGTCCTCGCGCTGCTGCTCACCTTCTTCTTCCTCCGCGACTCCGACCGGGCGGTGTCCCTCGCCCACACCGTCGCCCCGCGCGGCCAGGGCGCGCTCGTCGAGGCGATCGGGCGGCGGGCCTTCGAGGCGGTCGAGGGCTTCATGCGCGGCACCACGTTCATCGCGCTCATCGACGCCGTCTGCATCACCGTCGGCCTGCTGATCCTGCGCGTCCCGGGCGCGTTCGGGCTCGGCGCGCTCGTGTTCATCGGCGCCTACGTCCCCTACCTCGGGGCGACGGTCTCGGGGGCGGTCGCGATCCTGGTGGCGCTGGCCGAGCGCGGCTTCGTCATCGCGCTGTGGACCCTGGGGATCGTGCTCGCCGTGCAGCAGCTGGAGGGGCACATCCTCCAGCCGGTGGTCCAGTCGCGGACGGTCCACATGCACCCGGCCGTGATCATGGTGGCGCTGGCGGCCGGGGCCAGCGTGGCGGGGCTGATGGGGATGCTCTTCGCCGTCCCGCTCGCGGCGGCGGCGTTCGGCGTCCTCGGAGAGCTGCGGCGCCGCTCGGCCGGGCTGAGCGTCGACGACCTCGGGTCGCCGCCCCGCGCGCCCAAGGCGCCGAAAACCCTCTAGCCGGTTCCTACGCGCTCTCCCCGATCTCGAACCACGTCGACTTCCCCTTCCCGCGCGGGTCCACCCCCCACGCGTCCGCCAGCAGGTCCATCAGGACGAGCCCGCGGCCCGAGGAGGCCAGCTCGCCGGGGCGGCGCTTGTGCGGCAGGTCGTCGGAGCCGTCCGAGACCTCCACCCGCATCCGGCGCCGACCGCCCGGCGGGAGCGCGATCTCGGCGACCACGAGGGCGTCGCCGTCGGTGTGCACCAGCACGTTGGTGATCATCTCGGAGAGCATCAGCACCGCGGAGTCGACCTGGTCGTCGTCCGACCAGTCGTGCAGCAGCGCCCGCAGTTGGGCCCGCGCCCCGGCGACCCGCTCGGGCTCGGCCTGGGCGATGGTCAGGACGATCCGGCGCAGCGCCGCCGCCGCGCCCTCGTCGGCGGGGCGCCGGCCGAGCAGCACGATGGCGATGTCGTCCTCGCGGCGGTCGGCGAGCCGGCCGGTGGTGTGGTGGGAGAGCGGCCCGTGGACGGCCTGGACGAGGTCGTCGGCGAGCTCCTCCAGGTCGGGTCCGGTGTGCTGCTCCATGATCTTGCGGACCCTGGCCCAGCCGGTCTCCAGGTCGTGGCCGCCGGTCTCGATCAGACCGTCGGTGCAGATCAGCATCGTCTCGCCGGGGTCGAGCAGGATCCGGGTCGTCGGATAGTCGGTGTCCGGGACGATCCCGAGCGGGAGACCGCCCTCGGTGGGCCGGTCGAGGACCGTGCCGTCCTCCAGGCGCACCACGGGGTCGAGGTGACCGGCCCGGGCGAACTCCAGGACCCCGGAGACCGGGTCGGCCTCCACGTACAGGCAGGTCGCGAAGCGGGGCTCTGCGCCGTCCGCCTCGGTGATGCCGTGCAGGAAGCGGGACGCGCGGGTGAGCACGGCGTCGGGGCGGTGGCCCTCGGACGCGTAGGCCCGCAGCGCGATGCGCAGCTGCCCCATCAGGCCCGCCGCCCGCACGTCGTGGCCCTGGACGTCGCCGATGACCAGCGCGATCCGGCCGTTGGGCAACGGGATGGCGTCGTACCAGTCCCCGCCGACCTCCAGGCCGCCGCCGGTCGGCACGTAGCGGGCGGCGATCGTCATGCCGGGGATGTCCGGCCCGACGACCGGCATCATCGCCCGCTGGAGCCCCGTGGTCAGCTCGCGCTCGGAGTCCTGCACGCCCGCCCGCTGCAGGGCCTGGGCGAGCATCCGGGCGACGGTGGTCAGGACGGAGCGCTCGTCGGGGGTGAAGGCGACCGGGTGCGCGAACCCGGCCATCCAGGCGCCCATGGTCCGGCCCGCGACGATCAGCGGGACGAACGCCCACGACTGCCGGCGGAAGCCCTTGGCCAGCGGCCAGCTGGTGGGGAAGCGGCGCTCGTACTCCGTCGGGCTCGGCAGGTAGACCGCCCGGCCGGTTCGCACCACCTCGGCGGCCGGGTAGTCGGTCTCCACCGGCATGTCGAGGAAGGGCCGCTCGTCGCCGTCCCGGTGGCCGTGGTGGCCGATGACGGAGAGCCGGTCGCCGGTCGCGGAGATGCCGAAGACGGCGAGGCCGTTCGGCGAGAAGCCCGGCATGGACAGCGACGCCGCGACCCGCAGGACCTCCTCCGTGGACCGGGCCTCCGCCAGGGCGCGCCCCGCGTCGAGCAGGAACGCCTCCCGGGAGCGCCGCCAGTCGCCGGTGACCTGGGCGGGCGAGCGGCCGCCCTCGAGGGCGCCGACCGTGCCCGGCTGCGGTTCGGCGACCTCCTGGAGAGTCCCGACCAGCTCGAAGTCCGCGCCGCCCGCCATCGGCTTGGAGCGGCTGCGCACGGTCCGCAGGACCAGGCCCTCCTCGTCCATGACCCGCAGCCTGGCCTCCGCGAGGGTGTCCTCGGCGACGGCGAGGTTGATGATCCCGTTGATCTCGATCCAGTCCACGGGATGGAACCGCGCGCGCAGCGCGGCCTCCGAGAGGGTCGAGCGTTCGGCGGGCAGGCCCAGCAGCCGGGACGCCTCCGCATCCAGCGTGACGAGGCCCGAGGCGTTGTCCCAGCGCCACAGACCCGTCTGGATGGCGGCCAGGACGTCCTCAGTGCGCATGGATCCCACTCTAGGAAGATCGGCGGTCTCCCGGCCACCGGTCGGTGTTTCACGTGAAACGCCGGGCGGGTGTTTCACGTGAAACATCGCCCCAAGCCGCCCTCCCGGTTCCCGTTACCCTTTGAACCGTAGGTTTCCGCCTGTCTCGCGAAGAACTGGATGAACGATGCACCCGTACCGGTCCCACACCTGCGGCGAACTCCGCGCCTCCGACGTCGGCACCGACGTCCGGCTGAGCGGCTGGCTGCACAATCGTCGTGACCTGGGCGGCATCCTCTTCATCGACCTGCGCGACCACTACGGCATCACGCAGCTCGTCGCCCGCCCCGGCACCCCGGCGAACGAGGCGCTCGCGAAGCTGACCAAGGAGACGGTCGTCCGGATCGACGGCAAGGTCGCCGCCCGCGGCGCCGAGAACGTCAACCCCGAGCTGCCGACCGGCGAGATCGAGATCGAGGCCGGCGAGGTCGAGGTGCTCGGCGCGGCCGCCCCGCTGCCGTTCCAGGTCAACACGGACGACGGGGTCGGCGAGGAGCGCCGCCTGGAGTACCGCTTCCTGGACCTGCGCCGCGAGCGCATGCACCGCAACATCATGCTGCGGTCCTCGGTCATCGCCTCGATCCGCTCGAAGATGGTCGCCCTCGGCTTCAACGAGCTGGCCACGCCGATCCTCACCGCGACCTCCCCCGAGGGCGCGCGCGACTTCGTCGTCCCCTCGCGCCTCAACCCGGGCAAGTTCTACGCCCTGCCGCAGGCCCCGCAGCAGTTCAAGCAGCTGTTCATGATCTCCGGCTTCGACCGGTACTTCCAGATCGCGCCCTGCTTCCGCGACGAGGACGCCCGCGCGGACCGCTCGCCGGGCGAGTTCTACCAGCTCGACGTCGAGATGAGCTTCGTCGAGCAGGAGGACGTCTTCCAGCCGATCGAGAAGCTGATGACGGAGCTGTTCACCGAGTACGGCCAGGGCCGCGAGGTGACCTCCCCCTTCCCGCGGATCCCGTTCCGCGAGTCGATGCTCAAGTACGGCAACGACAAGCCCGACCTGCGCGCCAAGCTGGAGCTGGTCGACCTCACGGACGTCTTCGCCGACTCCGGCTTCAAGGCGTTCGCCGGCAAGCACGTCCGCGCGCTGCCCGTCCCGGACACCGCCGGCCAGTCCCGCAAGTTCTTCGACGGCCTCGGCGACTACGCCGTGTCCCTCGGTGCGAAGGGCCTCGCCTGGGTCCGCGTCGGCGAGGACGGCACGCTCGCCGGCCCGATCGCGAAGTTCCTCACCGAGGACGACGTCAAGGTCATCACCGACCGCCTGGGCCTCGTGCCCGGCCACGCCGTGTTCTTCGGCGCGGGCGAGTTCGACGAGGTCTCGAAGATCATGGGCCCGGTCCGGGTCGAGGCGGCCAAGCGGGCCGGCCACTTCGAGGAGAACGTCTTCCGGTTCTGCTGGATCGTCGACTTCCCGATGTTCGAGAAGGACGAGGAGACCGGGCGGATCGACTTCTCCCACAACCCGTTCTCCATGCCGCAGGGCGGCCTGAAGGCCCTGGAGGAGCAGGACCCGCTGGACGTCCTGGCCTACCAGTACGACATCGTCTGCAACGGCTTCGAGCTGTCCTCCGGCGCGATCCGGAACCACGAGCCCGACCTGATGCTCAAGGCGTTCTCCATCGCCGGCTACGAGGCCGAGACCGTCGAGCGCGAGTTCGCGGGCATGCTCCGCGCGTTCCGCCTCGGCGCGCCGCCGCACGGCGGCATCGCGCCGGGTGTCGACCGCATCGTCATGCTGCTCGCCGACGAGCCGAACATCCGCGAGACGATCTCGTTCCCGCTCAACCAGAACGCCCAGGACCTCATGATGGGCGCGCCCTCGGTGCTGGAGGAGGCGCGGCTGCGGGAGCTGAACATCCAGCTGCGCAAGCCGGCCGCGTCGGCGAAGGGCGCGGACGCCAAGCCCGCGCAGTAGCCCTGGCCTGCGGTTTCTTCCGAGCCCCCGATCCGCGTCCGCGGGTCGGGGGCTCGGTCGTTGGGCCGACCGGGTGGTGTTCGTACGAAGATCGGCGAAACGTACCGCGTGCTCCCCTCGTGCGGCTCACCTCCCCTCATGCTGAACAAGTCCGATAAACCGCACGTACTTCGGAAGCGAATCGAGGGGTTCACCATGGCAGTCAGCAAGGTCAGCGCACTCTGGACGGCGCTCATCGGCGCGTTCGTCGCCCTCTTCGCCGCCCTCGGCCTCACGGCCCCCGCCGCGGCCGCCCCCCGCGCCGCCGCGCCCACCGCGGAGCCGGCCGGCCCCGCGGCGACGGAGGCCGCCCGCACGGTCGAGACGACGCGAGCGCACGAACCCGACGGGCCCGCCCCCCACGGCTGGTTCTCCTACGCCCCGCTGCCCGCCGCCGGCTCCGTGCCCCCCACCATGAAGCAGCGCATCACCGCGGAGGCCCACGGCGGTGTCCCCGCCTCCCGGATGTCCTCCGACAACCTCGCCCGCCACGCGGCGGTCGGCGCGTCACTCGCGTCGGCGGAATAGCAGGCTTCCCCCGCTGGGGAACGGTTACCGCCGTATCGTGGGAGACGTCACCCGATCCCGGAGGAGACGTCGTGGGCCTTGTGGATGACCGGTCCGGAGTCCTGACCCAGGACGACTTCGAAGAGCTCTCCCGTCACGCCATACGCACGAACGAGGCGCTGAGGCTGGAGTTCATCGGAGGGAAACTGGGGGTCAAGGCTGTGCCGGACGGGGACCACGGGCGGATCATCGCCTGGCTTGCTCGCTTGTGCATGCAGGCCGACGCAGGATGGTGGCTCTTTCCGGAGCAGGGCCTGCACGTCGAGACGTACCTCAAAGGCAATGCGCGGCCCGACGCGTCACTCGTCCCGATCGAGACGTTCGTCGGCCAAGGCGAATGGGCGTCCACGGACGGTGTCCTGATGACCGTCGAAGTGACCTCCGGAGACTCCGACACCGACCGTCGCGACCGCGTCGACAAGCCGCGTGCGTATGCCGAGAGCCGGATCCCCGTGTACCTGCTGATCGACCGCGAGTCCTGCGAAGTACTCGTGTACTCGCAACCCGACGGGGTGCGCTACGAGCGCCTCGACCGTGTTCCGTTCGGCAAGGCCGTCCGACTGCCCGAGCCGGTGAACGTCGAGCTGGACACCGAGCCCTTGAAGAACTGGGTGCACTGACCCCTCGTGCACATGCGAAAGGCCCGGAATCGTGCGGATTCCGGGCCCTGACGCATGCGCGCGCCGCGTCGGCGCTACGCGGCCGGCTTCTCCTCCAGACGCGGGAAGAGCACCGCGCCCTTGGTGACGGTGGCGCCGGCGGGGAGCTGCCCCCAGGTGCCCGCGTCCTGGACGCGCTGGTCGGCGATCGGGCCGAGGACGGCCTCCGCGCCGAGCGAGTCCCACAGCTTCTGCGAGGTCTCCGGCATCACCGCGTTCAGCAGCACCGCGACACCGCGGAGCGACTCGGCCGCCGTGTAGAGGATCGTCGCGAGGCGCGCCCGGCCCTCCTCCGACTCGTCCTTGGCCACCTTCCACGGCTCCTGCTCCGTGATGTAGCCGTTGACCTGCTTCACGAAGTCGAAGATCGCCAGGATGCCGCCCTGGAAGTCCAGTTCCTCGCCGATCTTCGCGTCCGCGAGCGCGACGGCCTTCGTGAGACCGTCCTTGACCGCCTGCTCGGCGTCACCGTCCGCGGTGGCCTCCGGCAGTGCGCCGCCGAAGTACTTGCCGACCATGGCCGCGACGCGCGAGGCGAGGTTGCCGTAGTCGTTGGCGAGCTCGCTGGTGTACCGGGCGGAGAAGTCCTCCCAGGAGAACGACCCGTCCTGGCCGAACGCGATCGCGCGCAGGAAGTACCAGCGGTAGGCGTCCACGCCGAAGTGCGAGGTCAGGTCCTGCGGCTTGATGCCGGTCAGGTTCGACTTCGACATCTTCTCGCCGCCGACCATCAGCCAGCCGTTGGCCGCGACCTTTCCGGGGACCGGCAGGCCCTGCGCCATCAGCATCGCGGGCCAGATCACCGCGTGGAAGCGCAGGATGTCCTTGCCGACCATGTGCACGTTCGCCGGGAACGTCGAGTCGAACTTCTGCTGGTCGGCGCCGTAGCCGACGGCCGTCGCGTAGTTCAGGAGCGCGTCGACCCACACGTAGATGACGTGCTTCTCGTCCCACGGCACCGGGATGCCCCAGTCGAACGTGGAGCGGGAGATGGAGAGGTCCTGCAGGCCCTGGCGGACGAAGTTCAGCACCTCGTTGCGCGCCGACTCGGGCTGGATGAAGCCGGGGTTCGCCTCGTAGAACTCCAGGAGCTTCGGGCCCCACGCGCTGAGCTTGAAGAAGTAGTTCTCCTCCTTCAGGAGCTCGACCGGCCGCTTGTGCACCGGGCAGAGCTTGGCGCCGTCCTCGCCGTCGAGCAGCTCGCCGGGGAGCTTGTACTCCTCGCAGCCCACGCAGTACGGGCCCTCGTAGCCGCCCTTGTAGATCTCGTCCTTGTCGAAGAGGTCCTGGACGAACTCCTGCACCCGGGCGGTGTGCCGCTCCTCGGTGGTGCGGATGAAATCGTCGTTGGCGATGTCCAGGTGCTGCCAGAGGGGCTTCCAGGCCTCCTCGACGAGCTTGTCGCACCACTCCTGCGGTGTGACGCCGTTCGCCTCGGCCGTGCGCATGATCTTCTGACCGTGCTCGTCCGTGCCGGTGAGGTACCACACCTTCTCGCCGCGCTGGCGGTGCCAGCGGGTGAGCACGTCGCCTGCGACGGTCGTGTAGGCGTGGCCCAGGTGAGGAGCGTCGTTGACGTAGTAGATGGGGGTCGAGACGTAGTACGTCTCCCCCTGCTTCTCGGTTCCAGTGGCCGCCATGGTCGAAATCCTAACGGCCGCGGCGTGCTCCCCTCACCGCGATAACCGTCGGTGAGGGGAGCCGCCGGCGCCCCGAACGGGTCACTTCCCGCGGGCGGCGAGCCAGGTGGGGAAGGCGGCGAGGAGGGCGGTGTAGAGGGTGCGGTCGGGGAGGGTGGAGGGGGTGGCGCCGGCGTGGAAGAAGCCGGTGTGGTCGGCGTTCAGCCTGCGCAGGTAGTCGAAGGTCTTCGGGTCCTCCTCGCCGAAGGCGACGAACTGCCAGAAGAGCGGCTCGTCGGCGGTGTCCCGGAGCGCCTGGAGGGCGAGCCGCTTCACGTCGGAGGGGCCGTCGGTCTGGAAGACGACGAGGGCGGGCGCGCTCGGGTCCGCGGACTTGGCGTGCAGGGCGACGACCTCCTCGATCGCCCGGTGGTGGCTGGTGCGGCCCATCCGGCCGAGGCCGGCGGTCAGCTCGCCGATCCGGCCCGTGTGCCCGTCGAGCGTCAGGTCGCCGCCGCCGTCGATGTCGGTGGAGAAGAAGACCACCCGCACCACGGGCTCGGCGGCGAGGTGCGCGGCGAGCGCGAGCACCCGGTCGGCGAGGTGCTGGACGCTGCCGTCCTTGTAGAACGGCCGCATCGATCCGGACCGGTCGAGCACCAGGTAGACCGTGGCCCGCGCACCCGTGAGCCCCGCCTTGCCGAGCGCCGTGCCGGCCGCCCGGTGGGGCGCGGCGAGCCCGGGCGCACGGGCCTTCAGCCGCGCGGGGGTGAGCACCTTGTCGGCGGGCTGCGGGGACGCGACGGGCGCGGCGACGGGGACGGCCACGGGGGCGGTCTCGGGCTCGGGGTCGGCCACGGGGGCGGGCGCGGCGACCGGCTCGGCGGCGGTGGCCGGCTCCGCGGCGGCCGGGTCCTCCTCGACGGGGGCGGCGACGGGCTCGGCGGGGACGGCCGGGGCGACGGGCTCCGGCGCGTCGGGCTCCAGGGCGACGGGCTCCGGCGTCACGGGCTCCGGCGTCACGGGGGTGACGGCTGCGGGCTCCGCCACCGGCTCCGGCCGCTCCTCGGCCGCGGGTTCCGGCGACACGGGCGCGGGCTGCTCGGCGACGGGAGCGGTCCCGTCCACGGCGGGTGCGGACTGCTCGGCGACGGGAGCGGTCTTGTCCGCGGCGGGCGCGGGCTGCTCCGCCAGGGGGGCGGTCTCCTCCGCCCCGTCCGCGGCCGGCGCGGCCTTCTCCGCGGGCCGTTCCGCCTCCACCGGCGCCGACGGCTCGACGGCCGGCTCCGGGTCCGGCGCGACGACGGCCGGGGCCGTGGCCTCCGGAGCCGGCTCGGGCGCGCGCTCGGCCTCCGGCACCGGCGCCCCCTCCTCGGCCGGCCGGCTCTGCGACGGCACCGGCTTGCGCAGGTCGGGGTTGTCGAACGCCGCCGCGACGAGGTCCGAGAGCTCGGGGTCCGGGGTGGGCTCGGTGGCGGGCGCCGGAATGGTCGCCGGGCGGTCCGAACCGGGCTCCGGGTCCGCCTCCTTGGCGGGCGCCGGCACCGTGGCCCCGGCCGCGGCGGGCGCGGACTCCTCACGCGCCTCGGGAGCGGGGACGGGGGCGGCCGCCGGTGCGGACTGGCCCTTCTCCGACCGGCCGAACACGTTCCGGATTCGACTCAGAATGCCCATGTGCGCGACCCTCCGGGGGAGTTGAGTGCCATCAAATGTCCGTACTGCGGCAAATCAGCCCTGGCCAGGGCGGACACGTAAGGTTAGCGGCCGCACGGTGCCGGAAGCCGCAGGGTAGAGGACGGGGTTCCCCTTCCGCGCGCCCCGTCACACCCCGGACGGGTCCGCGCCGTGGGCCGCCGCGCCTGCGGCCGCCCGGACGGCGCGAGTTCACCGCGCGTTCACGCCCAGTCGGCCGCCCGTCAGATCCGCCTCCCTACCGTCTCGAACCGTCACCCGAGTCGTCCGAGACATCCCCACGGAGGGGCACGTGCGCAAACTGCTGCCGCTGCTGAGCTCACCGCACGCGGGTGGGCGTTCCGCCCTCACCTGCCGTTACCGCTGCGGTGACGCCTGCTTCCACGAGATACCGAACACCAGCGGGAACGAGTACGCCGGTGACATCATCGCCCGCGCCGTCTCCCGCCGTTCGGTGATGCGCACCGCCGCCGTGGTGACGGCGGCCACCGCCGTCGGCGCCACCGCCCTCACGCAGGCCGCCCCGCCGGCCACGGCCTCCGGCCGCACCCCGGCAGGACCGCACGGCGGCCCGACGCCGGACGGCGCCCGCGGTCTGCGCTTCGCGCCCGTCGCGCCGAACACCGCCGACAAGGTGACCGTCCCCAAGGGCTACGGCCAGAACGTCGTGATCCGCTGGGGCGACCCGATCCTGCGCGGCGCGCCCGCCTTCCGCGCGGACGGGCAGAGCGCCGCGGCGCAGGCCCGGCAGTTCGGCTACAACAACGACTTCCTCTCGCTGCTGCCCCTGGACCGCGACCGCCAGCTGCTCGTCGCGAACCACGAGTACACCGACGAGGTCCTGATGTTCGCCGGCTACGACGCGGCGAACCCGACCCGCGAGCAGGTCGAGATCGCGTGGGCGGCGCACGGCCTGTCCGTCGTGGTCGTCGAGGACGAGCGCCGCACCGGCAAGCTGACGGCCGTCCCCCGCCACCCCCTCAACCGGCGGCTGCACACCACCAGCGAGTTCCGGCTCACCGGCCCCGCCGCCGGCAGCCCGCTGCTGCGCACCAAGGCCGACCCGAAGGGCGTCAAGGTCCTCGGCACGCTCAACAACTGCGCCGGCGGCACCACCCCGTGGGGCACCACGCTGCACGGCGAGGAGAACTTCAACCAGTACTTCGCCAACGGTTCCAGCGCCACCGACAAGCGCTACGGCGTCGGCACCGGCGCCACCGAGCGCAAGTGGGAGCGGTTCGACGACCGGTTCGACCTGGCGAAGGAGCCCAACGAGGTCCACCGCCAGGGCTGGGTCGTCGAACTCGACCCGTACGACCCGGACTCCACGCCCCGCAAGCGCACCGCGCTGGGCCGCTTCAAGCACGAGGCCGCGCAGCCCCGCCTCACCGACGACGGCCGCCCCGTCGTCTACATGGGCGACGACGAGCGGTTCGACTACTTCTACAAGTTCGTCTCCTCGAAGCGGATGAAGAAGGGCGACTCCCGGGCCGCTCGCGAGCACAACCTGACGCTCCTGGACGAGGGCACCCTGTACGTCGCCAAGCTGACCGGCGACAGCCCCGGCACCGAGATCGACGGCACCGGCAAGCTCCCGGGCGACGGCGAGTTCGACGGCAGCGGCGTCTGGATCCCGCTCGCCACCGGCACCACCTCGCACGTCCCCGGCATGACCGCCGACGAGGTCTACGTCTTCACCCGCCTCGCCGGCGACAAGGTCGGCGCGACGAAGATGGACCGCCCCGAGGACGTCGAGCCGTCCCCCCGCACCGGCCGCGTCTACATCGCCCTGACGAACAACACCGACCGCGGCAAGCCCGGGAAGGCGGGCGCGGACGAGGCCAACCCGCGCAACCTCAACAAGCACGGCCAGATCCTGGAGCTCGCCGAGCACTGGGACGACCCCGCGGCCGACGGCTTCGCCTGGCGGCTCTTCCTCGTCGCGGGCGACCCGGACGACCCCGCGACGTACTTCGCGGGCTTCCCGAAGGACCAGGTCAGCCCGATCTCCTGCCCGGACAACGTGGCCTTCGACCCGCACGGCAACCTGTGGATCTCCACCGACGGCAACCAGCTCGGCTCGCACGACGGGCTGTTCGGGGTGGCCGTGCGCGGCGAGCGGCGGGGCGAGCTGAAGCAGTTCCTCACCGTCCCGAAGGGCGCGGAGACCTGCGGCCCGGTCATCCAGGACCGCCGCGTCCTGGTCGCCGTGCAGCACCCGGGCGAGGTGGACGGCGCCAGCGTCGAGAAGCCGGCGTCGACCTGGCCGGACGGGCCCGGGAAGATCGTCCGCCCCTCGGTGGTGGCGGTCTGGCGCGAGGACGGCCGCGACATCGGCGTCTGAGCGACGCGCGCGGCGGGCCCCGGGGACACCGGCCTCCGGGGCCCGCCGGGTGCGGAGCCGTGGGCCGGAGGAGCCGGTCCGGGTGGTGGGCTGCAGCCCGTGCGGCGCTGCCGCACCGGAGGCGTCCGGGGGCGACCCGCACGGAGCGTCCTCCCGTCCGGAGTCACCGGCGGGGCGCACCTACCCGCCCGACGACACCGCCCGTGCCGCACCGACCTCCTGCCGCAGCGGCGCGAGCACCCCCTCCTCGTCCCCGCCGAGCGCCGCCCGCACCTCCACGAGCGTCGTCGCGTCCCGCAGACCACCGCCCAACTCCCGCAGCTGGGCGGCGATCTCGGCCGCCTCTTCCGGTCGCGGCGGAGCCGCCCCGTGGTTCACCCGGACCCGCGCCGCGGTCGTCGCGTCGACGATCCGCTCGACCGCCACGACCAGCGGCCACCACGCGGCGGCCCGCCGCCCGGTCGGCGGCGGCTCCGTCAGCGCCCGCTGGAACTCCGAGCGCACCTGCGCCAGGTCCCGGTACAGCCGGCGCCGCAGCCGCACCCGCTCGCCCTGGTGCGCCTCCGCGCCGGGCCCGAAGGCGCACTCGACGTACCGGGCGGTGTCCTCGATGGCCTCCGCGAGCCGGTCGGCGACCCGGGTGCCCCAGCTCTCCGGCCACAGCAGATAGCCGGCGACGACGACGATCGCGCAGCCGAGCAGGCTGTCCAGGAGCCGCGGCCACACCAGGCCGACGCCCTGGTGGTTGAGGGTGTCGGACAGCAGCAGGATGACCGGGGTGACGGCGGCCGTCTGGAAGGCGTACCCGCGCGCCGAGACCGCCGGGACCAGCGCCCCGAGCACCACCATGACCGGCACGTCCCACCACCCCCGCGGCACCTGCGCGAGCACGCCCGCCGCGACGAGCAGCCCGACCACCGTGCCGACCGCGCGCAGCAGGGCCCGCGAGAACACCGACCCGAAGTCCGGCTTCAGGACGAAGGTGACCGTCAGCGCCACCCAGTACGAGCGCGGCACCGCGACGAGCGACACCAGCGCCTGCGCGATCCCGATGCACAGCGCGAGCCGCAGCCCGTACCGCCAGGACGCGCCCGAGAGCAGCACCGTCCTGGCCGCCCGCCGCAGCCGCACGCGGGGCGGCGCGGGCCGGCCGAGCCGGTCGTCGGCCGGGTAGGAGTCGGGTTCCGCGGTCCGCACCACGTCCGCCGTGTGCCGCAGCGCCGCCTCGACCGCCCGGTCCGCCGGACCGAGCGGCTCCGGCAGGGCGGGCGCGGGGACGGCGTCGGGTCCGCGGCGCGCCTCGGCGACCGCGTCGGCCAGCTGCCGCACCGCCGCGGCGATCTCCGGCCGTCGGGAGGGCGCCCCGTACAGATGGGCCGCCGCGGCCGCCTCCACCAGCGGGATCACCGCGTTGAGCTGGGCGAGGAGCCGCACGAGGGAGTCGGTGCGGCCGTGGGAGCGGGCCCGGCGGGCGAGGACCAGGTCGTAGGCGGTGTCGAGGGACCGGGTGACGTCCTGGCGGCGCGCGGAGTAGACCTCGCCCGGGCCGCCGGCGGCGGCGAACAGGTCGGCGGCCGTGCGGTAGGTGTCCGCGACCGCCGCGCGCTCCGGCCCGCTGCGCCGCCAGGGCCAGCCCAGGAGCGCCAGCGCGAGCACGAGCAGCCCGCCCAGGGCGAGCAGCAGTGGGGCCTTCCACCACGGTCCCGGCAGCGGCAGCCCCGCGCCGATCACCGCGTTCAGCAGGAGCAGCAGCCCGGACGTCGAGGCGACGGCCCCGACGGACGAGATCATCCCCGACACCAGCGCGACCAGCGTCAGCGCCAGGACGGCCACCCACCCCTGCCCGTACACCTGGGAGCCGATCAGCACCCCGAGGGCGCCGAACACCTGCGGCACGGCGATGTTCAGGATCCGCATCCGGTAGGCGTCGGCGGTGTCCCCGATGACGCCGGACAGCGCGCCCATCGACACCAGCGCCCCGAGCGCGGGCTGCCCCGCGGCCGTGCCCACCGCCAGCGGGAGCGCGAGCGCGACGCCCGCCCGCAGGACCGCGGGCCAGGGGACGGGGGCCGCTGCCGGCTTGAGGCTTCTGACCAGCCACGGCGGGGGGACGAGGGGCATACGACCAGTATGTGCGGGCCCCCGGCGGCGGGCCGCACGCGCCCGTCAGCCCTCGTGGAGCGTCAGTTCCGCGAGGAGCGACCGGTGGTCGGTGTCGGCGAGGTCGACGAAGCGGGCCCCGCGGACCGAGAGGTCGGCGCCGACGAGGACGTGGTCGATCTGCGCACCCAGCGGCGGGGCGGTCCGGGACGGCCACGAGGGCTCACGCCCCCGGCCGGCCGTCGCGGCCGCGTCCCGCAGCCCGGTGTCGAGCAGGGCACGGAACGCGGCGTGGTCCTGGGAGGCGTTGAAGTCGCCGGCGAGGACGGTGGGCCCCTCGCTGCGGGCCGCGAACTCCCGCACGGCGCCCAGTTCCCGGCGCCAGTTCCCCACCCCGCCCGGGATCGGCGGCAGCGGGTGGGCGAGCTGCACCGCCACGTCGCGCCCGCCGATCCGGGCGACCGCGCCGGGCATCGCGAGCGTCCCCGCGATGCCCGCCGTGGGCGTCAGCGGGAAGCGGCTGAGGATCGCCGAGCCCTCCGAACCGCCCGCGGCCACGACGTTCCGGTACGGATAGCGCGCGGCGGACAGCCGGCGCGCGAGGACGTCGGCGCAGGTGAACTCGCATTCCTGCACGAAGACCAGGTCCGGCCGCTCCCGCTCGACCGCGGCGACGAGCCCGTCCGTCGCCCGCCCGAACTCGACGTTCGACGTCAGGACGGTGAACCGGGCGGCCTCCGCCCCGCCCGCCGCCCCCGCGGGGCCTTCGTACGGCCGGACGAACCAGGCCGTCAGGGCGAGGACGACCACCGTCCACAGCACCCCCGCCCGCCAGCGGGCGAGCAGCGCCACGAGCAGCGCCAGCGCGCCGGGCAGCAGCAGCCAGGGCAGGAACGCGAGCAGTTGCGGCACCGGCGTCACGCCGTCCGCGTCCGCCGCCCGGAACCCGATCACGACGCCCACCCCCGCGAGCAGCAGCCCCGCGCCCCACACCGCCGCCGCCCGCATTCTCACTCCCACACCCCGAAGGGACGGCGTGGCCGCCGCGGCAGTTGCGCGGACCACGCCGTTCTCCGCGCGAGGGGGCTCAGCGCCGCAGCGCCTGGCCGACGTCGGCCTTCACCTCGCCGCTGAGTTCGCGGTTGCTGCGGACCGTCGCGCTCTTCGACTTGCCCGGCGCCACGTCCTTGACGTCCACGACCGTGACGTCGAGAAGCTTGTCGTCCTGGTCGCGGAAGTTCACCGTGACCGTGTAGCTGGCCTGCTCGTCGGTGCTGTTGTCGGCCGTCAGCTCGACCGAACTGCGCTGCCCGCTGGTCGTGACGTCGCCCAGCTCGATGTCGTCCTTGCCGCTGACCGCCCCCTTCACCTCGGCGACCTTCGCCGACGCGGAGGCCTGCGCCCTGGCGGCGGCGTCGGAGGCCTGGCTCGCCGCGTCGACGGCCTTCTCGGACGCCGCGCTCGCCACCTCGCCGGCCTTCTCCCGCGCGGAGGACGCGGCGTCATTCGCCTCCTTGGTGATGTCGGAGACCGAGCCGGACGGGTCGGAGTCGTCGGAGCAGGCGGTGGCGGTCAGCAGCAGGGCGGCGGTGGCGGCGAGGGCGCCGAGGGCACGGGTGATCTTCATACGGTCAGCGTGCCGAGGGAGCCCGGCGGCCGCTACGCGGACGGCCGGACGAGGAGCGGACTTCACGCGGACGGGCCCGGCCGGTGGTCCGGTCGGCGGATGTCTCACATGACCGTGCCTGGTCGCGGACGCGATGTTTCACGTGAAACGAGCCCGGCCAAGAACGCGATGTTTCACGTGAAACAGTGCCGCACTGTTTCACGTGAAACGTCGACGGGTCGGCCCGGTCGGCGATCAGTCGTGCCGCGTGTTGAGCCGGTACAGCGTCGCGGCGGCGGTCGGCGCGGCGACCAGCAGGCCGAGGACGGACGACCACAGCCAGTCGGCCGGGGTCAGGGAGACCAGGAAGCCCACCCCGATGCCGGTCACGGCACCCCACGACCCGGCGCGCACCTCTTTCGGGAGCAGCGGTCCGAACCGGTGCAACGCGAGGACCACCCCGCCGCCGATCACCGCGAGGACGATGCCGAACAGTGCGTTGCCCCAGGTGAAGGCACCGGCGTCGCGCTGGTTGAAGGCCCCCCAGATGCCGAAGACCAGCCCGGCGAGGACCGCGGCGCCGATGGCCGGCCGGGTGAGGTCGGCGGGACGGGCGGGCGGTGGGGTCGACCGGCTCGAGGGCCGCAGGAGGGGAACGTCGCGAGCTGCGAGCTGCGTCATCTGAGGCTCCGTTTCTCCGCCCCCGCAGATCCGGCACCGGTCCGCCACGCACCAGCCCCACCCGAACCGTCGCGCCGAGGCCCGTCCGTCACGCCGGTAGGCGCCCGTCCGGACCGTCACCTCAAGGAAAGCGTAGAAATTCTCCTTCCGCATGCGATGAGTTCTCGCGCCAGGCACGGTCTTAGGGGCGAGACGTTTTCACGGACGGTGGGAACGCGAGAAGGGACGGCGGCACCATGAGCGGACAGAACACGCCCCTGGCGATCGAGACCCGGGGGTTGGTGAAGACCTTCGGTGAGACCCGCGCCGTGGACGGGGTCGACCTCGCTGTCCCCACCGGTACGGTCTACGGCGTCCTCGGGCCGAACGGAGCGGGCAAGACCACCGCCGTGAAGGTCCTCGCCACCCTGCTGCGGCCGGACGGGGGCGAGGCGCTGGTGTTCGGCAAGGACGTGGTGCGCGAGGCCGACGCGGTCCGCGGCCGGGTCAGCCTCACCGGCCAGTACGCCTCGGTCGACGAGGACCTGACCGGCACCGAGAACCTGGTCCTGCTCGGCCGGCTGCTCGGACACGGCAAGCCGGCCGCGCGCGAGCGCTCGGCGGAGCTCCTGGAGGCGTTCGGGCTGACCGCGGCAGCCGGGAAGCAGGTCAAGAACTACTCCGGCGGCATGCGGCGGCGCATCGACATCGCCGCGTCCATCCTGAACACCCCCGACCTGCTGTTCCTCGACGAGCCGACCACCGGTCTCGACCCGCGCAGCCGCAACCAGGTCTGGGACATCGTGCGGGCCGTCGTCTCCCAGGGCACCACGGTGCTGCTCACCACCCAGTACCTCGACGAGGCCGACCAGCTCGCCTCCCGGATCGCCGTCATCGACCAGGGCAAGGTCATCGCCGAGGGCACCAAGGGCGAGCTGAAGGCGTCCGTCGGCGCCGGCACCGTGCACCTGCGGCTGCGCGACGCGTCCCAGCGGAACGAGGCGCGGGAGGTCCTGCGGCGGTCCCTGCGCGGCGACGGCGTCGACGTCCTGCTGGAGGCCGACCCGGTGGCGCTCACCGCCCGGGTCGGCGACGGCGAGTCGAACGGGCACGGGGCCGCCGAGCAGGCCGCCCGCGCGCTCTCCGAGCTGGCCCGGGCCGGCATCACCGTCGACAACTTCGCCCTCGGCCAGCCCAGCCTGGACGAGGTGTTCCTGGCCCTGACCGGCCGCAAGGCCACCGCCGGCGGTGAGGGCGGCGACGACGGCGGGAGCGACGGCGAACCCGACATCCACGACGAGATCCGCAAGGAAGAGGCCTCGGCATGAGCACCGTCACCGACACCCCCGCCA
Source organism: Streptomyces sp. NPDC060194 (assembly GCF_042728285.1). Taxonomy (NCBI): domain Bacteria; kingdom Bacillati; phylum Actinomycetota; class Actinomycetes; order Kitasatosporales; family Streptomycetaceae; genus Streptomyces; species Streptomyces sp. NPDC060194. Next base: position 21,512 of record NZ_JBHWZH010000049.1, read on the forward strand.
AGACCGCCGCCCCGACGGCCGCCGAACTCGCCGAGGTGAGCACGGAGTCGCTGGCCGCCCTGCTCGTCGCCAAGGAGCGGCCCCCGCGGCCGAGCGCCCTGGCCGCCTCCCTGGCCTTCGGCTGGCGGGCGATGCTCAAGATCAAGCACGTGCCCGAGCAGCTCTTCGACGTGACCGCCTTCCCGATCATGCTCGTGCTGATGTACACGTACCTCTTCGGCGGGGCGATCGCCGGATCCGTCGACGCCTACGTGCAGTTCGTGCTGCCCGGCATCCTCGTCATGAGCATCGTGATGATCACGATGTACACCGGGGTGGCCATCAACACCGACATCACCAAGGGCGTCTTCGACCGCTTCCGCACCCTGCCGATCTGGCGGCCCGCCCCCATGGTCGGCTACCTGCTCGGCGACGTGCTCCGCTACCTGATGGCGTCCGCGGTCATGATCACGGTCGGCCTCCTCATCGGCTTCCGGCCCGACGGCGGCGTGGTCGGCGTGCTTGCCGGGGTCGCGCTCCTGCTGGTGTTCTCCTTCGCCTTCTCCTGGATCTGGACCATGTTCGGCCTGCTGCTGCGGACCGAGAAGTCCGTCATGGGCGTCAGCATGATGGTGATCTTCCCGCTGACCTTCCTCAGCAACGTCTTCGTCGACCCGAAGACCATGCCGGGCTGGCTCCAGGCGTTCGTGAACAACAGCCCCATCAGCCACCTGGCCACCGCCGTCCGCGAGCTGATGGCGGGCAACTGGCCGGCCGACGAGATCGCCTGGTCGCTCGGCTGGGCGGCGGTGCTCCTGCTGGTCTTCGGCCCGGTCACCATGCGGCTCTACAACCGCAAGTAGCCCGGTGGCCACGGGTTACCGTGGCCATGTGGTGGACGAGTACGAACTGCGCCGGCGACGGGTCGAGTGGCCGGTGGTCGGCGCGGTGGCGGTCGGCGGCGGTGTCGGAGCCCTCGCCAGGTACGCCGCCGCGCAGCTCTGGCCGACGGCGGAGGGCGCGTTCCCCTGGACGACCTTCGCGGTCAACATGGTGGGGTGCGCGGCCATCGGGCTCTTCCTGGCCCTGCTCCGGCCGCACGCGCACCCGTTGCTGCGGCCGTTCGTCGCGACCGGGATCCTCGGCGGGTTCACCACCTTCTCCACCTACGCCGTCGACGCGGCCGGCCTCGTCCGCGCGGACCGGGCCGCCGTCGCCGCCGCCTACCTGCTGCTGACGCTGCTCGCCGCGCTCCTCGCGGCCCGGGCGGGCATCGCGGCCGGCGACCGGATCCGCGCCGCGGAGGCCCGCCCGTGAACTGGCTGCTCGTCCTGGCCGGCGGCATGGTCGGCGCCCCGCTCCGCCACCTCGCCGACACCGCGGCCCGCTCCCGCTTCGGCGACGCGTTCCCCTGGGGGATCCTCGCCGTCAACGTCGCCGGCTCCGCGCTCCTGGGAGCCCTGACCGGCGTCGGCGCCGACCTCCAGCTCCTGCTGGGGACGGGCCTGTGCGGGGCCCTGACCACGTACTCGACGTTCTCCTACGAGACGCTGCGGCTGCCGCTGCTGCCCGCGGTGGCGAACGCGGCCGTCAGCGTCGCGGCCGGATTCGGGGCGGCGTACGCGGCCTACGGGCTGTTCTGAGGCACGGGCCGCGCCTCTCGGCCGTCATCCCGCGCGCCATCACACGCGCGCCCGCCCCCGCACCCGAACCGCCCCCCTTCACCCCTTCCGGCGATCCCGGAACCGGCCCCGGATGCCCCGCCGCGGCCCTGGGTAGCGCGCCCCCATGACGCAGCCCTTCACCCTCCCGGCCTTCTACCTGCCGCACCCGGCCCGCCTGAACCCCCATTTGGAGGGCGCCCGCGCCCACACCCGCGCCTGGGCCCGCGAGATGCGCATGCTGGAAGGCTCCGGCGTCTGGACCTCGGCCGACCTGGAGGCGCACGACTACGCGCTCCTGTGCGCGTACACCCACCCCGACTGCGACGCGGCCGCCCTCGACCTGATCACCGACTGGTACGTGTGGGTCTTCTTCTTCGACGACCACTTCCTGGAGACCTTCAAGCGCTCCCAGGACCGCGCGGGCGGCAAGGCGTACCTGGACCGGCTCCCGCTGTTCATGCCGATGGCCGACGGAGCAGTGACCCCCGAGCCGGCCAACCCCGTCGAGGCCGGCCTCGCCGATCTCTGGGCGCGGACCGTGCCGGCGATGGGCCCCGACTGGCGGCGGCGCTTCGCCACCTCCACGGAGAACCTGCTCAACGAGTCGCTGTGGGAGCTGTCGAACATCAACGAGGGCCGGATCGCCAACCCGGTCGAGTACATCGAGATGCGCCGCAAGGTCGGCGGCGCCCCCTGGTCGGCCGGCCTCGTGGAGTACGCCACGGCCGAGATCCCCGCGTCCGTCTCCGGCTCCCGCCCGCTGCGGGTCCTGATGGAGACCTTCTCCGACGCCGTCCACCTGCGCAACGACCTCTTCTCCTACCAGCGGGAGGTGGAGGACGAGGGCGAGCTGAGCAACGGCGTGCTGGTCCTGGAGACGTTCTTCGGCTGCTCCACCCAGGAGGCCGCCGAGACCGTCAACGACGTCCTCACCTCCCGCATGCACCAGTTCGAGCACACCGCGCTGACCGAGGTCCCCGCCCTCGCCCTGGACACCGGCCTCACCCCCGGCGAGGTCGCCGCCGTCGCCGCGTACGCCAAGGGCCTGCAGGACTGGCAGAGCGGCGGGCACGAATGGCACTGCCGCTCCAGCCGCTACATGAACGACGGCGCCGCCACCGGCCCCGCCTGGGCCGTCCCCGGCGGCCTCGGCACCTCCGCCGCCGACGTCCGGAGCCTGCTCGCCGCGGCAGGAGCGGCCCGCCTCCGCCGGCACGCGCACGTCCCGTTCCAGCGGGTGGGTCCGACCGACCTACCCGAGTTCCTCATGCCCTTCGAGCTCCACCTCAGCCCCCACCTGGAGACCGCCCGCCACCACCTCACCGACTGGGCGCGGCGCGTCGGACTGCTCGACGAGGGCATCTGGGACGCGCGCAAGCTCCGCGACTTCGACCTGCCGCTGTGCGCCGCCGGCCTGCACCCCGACGCCGACCCGGCCGCACTGGACCGTGCCTCGGCCTGGCTGGCCTGGGGCACCTACGGCGACGACTACTACCCGGTCGTCTTCGGCCACGCCCGCGACCTGCCCGCCGCCCGGCTGTGCACCGAACGCCTCAAGGCCTGCATGCCGCTCGACCCCGCGACCGCCCCAACGCCCCCGGCCAACGCCCTCGAACGCGGACTCGCCGACCTCTGGACCGCCACCACCGCCCCCATGGCCCCGGCCGACCGCCGCGCCTTCCGCACCGCCGTCGACGACATGCTCGACAGCTGGCTCTGGGAGCTCGGCAACCAGGCGCAGCACCGCGTCCCCGACCCCGTCGACTACCTGGAGATGCGCCGCAGGACCTTCGGCTCCGACTTCACGATGAGCCTCGCCCGCCTCTCCCACGGCGGCCTCGTCCCCCCGGAGGTCTACCGCAGCGGCCCCGTCCGCTCCCTGGAGAACGCCGCAGCCGACTACGCCTGCCTGCTCAACGACGTCTTCTCCTACCAGAAGGAGATCGAGTACGAGGGCGAGATCCACAACGCCGTCCTCGTCACGCAGAACTTCTTCGGCCTCGACCACCCCGCCGCGCTCGCCGTCGTCGCCGACCTGACGAACCAGCGCATGCGGCAGTTCCAGCACGTCGTCGCACACGAACTGCCCCTCCTCTACGACGACTTCCGGCTTGACCACGGCACCCGGGCGATCATGGACGGCTACGTCCAGGAGCTCCGCAACTGGCTGGCGGGCATCCTCAACTGGCACCGCCACTGCCGCCGCTACCGCGAGGAGGACCTGCGCGCGCACGCCGCCCCCACCCTGCGCCGACCGCACCACCCGCCGCGAACGGGCGTACCCGTGATTGCCCCACCCGGCCCAGGGGCACCCGTCCTCCATGGCTCCTGACCACCGCGAAGCACCCGTCCTCGACGCCCTGCGCCGGTACCACGAGGCGGGCGAGATCGCCTTCACCCCGCCCGGTCACAAGCAGGCGCGGGGCGCCGACCCGGCTGTGCGCGAGGTGCTCGGCGACGCCGTCTTCCTCGGCGACGTCCTCGCCTCCGGCGGCCTGGACGACCGCACCACCTCGGGCCGGGTCCTGGAGCGGGCCCAGGAACTGATGGCGGACGCCGTCCACGCCGAGCACACCTTCTTCACCACCTGCGGCAGCTCGCTCTCCGTCAAGGCGGCCATGCTCGCCGTCGCCCACCCGCACGAGAAGCTCCTCATCGGCCGGGACGTCCACCTGTCGGTCGTCTCCGGCCTGATCCTGGCCGGCATCCGCCCGATCTGGGTCGAGCCCCAGTGGGACGCCGACCGGCACCTCGCCCACGCCCCGTCGGCCGCCGCCTACGAGAAGGCGTTCGCCGAGCACCCCGACGCGCGCGGCGCCCTCGTCACCAGCCCGACCCCGTACGGCACCAGCGCCGACCTGCGGGGGATCGCCGAGGTCTGCCACGCGCGCCGCCGCCCGCTGATCGTCGACGAGGCCTGGGGCGCCCACCTGCCCTTCCACCCCGACCTGCCCACCTGGGCGATGGACGCGGGCGCGGACCTCTGCGTCACCAGCATCCACAAGATGGGCAGCGGTCTGGAGCAGGGCTCGGTCATCCACCTCAGCGGCAACCTGGTGGACCCCGCCGTCGTGCGCTCCCGCGCGGAACTCCTGGGCACCACCAGCCCGTCCACGCTCATCTACGCCGGCCTCGACGGCTGGCGGCGGCAGATGGCCCTGAACGGCCGCGCCCTGCTCGGCGGGGCACTGGCCCGCGCCGCCGACGTCCGGAGCGAGATCGCACGCATCCACCCCGACCTGCACGTCAACGACGAGCAGGACTTCTGCGGGCCCGGCAAGGGGCACGGCTTCGACCCGCTGCCGGTCACCATGGACCTGTACCGGCTCGGCATCACCGGCTACGACGCCGCCGACTGGCTGCGCCGCAACCACCGCATCGACATCCACCTCGGCGACCACCGCCGCATCAGCGCCCTGCTCACCCACGCCGACGACGAGCAGACCACCGGCGCGCTGCTCACCGCGCTCGAGGACCTGGTCCGCCGCGCCGACGAGCTGCGCCCCGCGCCCGAGGTGTACATCCCCTCGCCGGACGAGCTGCGCATGGAGCAGGTCGTGCCGCCCCGCGACGCCTACTTCGGCCGGGTCGAGGACGTGCCCGTCTCGCAGGCCGTGGGCCGGGTCGCCGCCGAGATGCTGACGCCGTACCCGCCCGGCATCCCCGCCGCCCTGCCCGGCGAGCGGCTCACCGAGCTGGTGCTGCGCTACCTGCGCACCGGCCTCGCCTCCGGAATGAACCTGCCGGACCCGGCCGACCCCGAGCTGCGCACGATCCGGGTGCTCGACGAGGAGGCGTCCACGGGAAAACGCCGTCCGATCTGAGCGCCCCCCGGGCGAATACGAGGTGAGCGGCGCGTGAATAACCGCGGGAAACGCGGCGGGAAAACACACGCCGACGCGCCGCGGACGTGCGAATAACGGGCCTGCCGCAGCTCCTCGTGCTAGTCTGGAGACCAGTTGCAGTTGTGGTTACCAAGGACCTGAAGTGCTCTTTGCGACACGACGTCGCGGGAGCACTTTTGTATTTCCGGATCTTCTTCCGGGCGTGGTGATCGTCTCCGCGACGCGGGATGCGCGCAGTGCGTTTCCCGGGCTTTGCCCAGAAGGAGAGAAATCATGGCTACTGGCACCGTGAAGTGGTTCAACTCGGAAAAGGGCTTCGGCTTCATCGAGCAGGAGGGCGGCGGCCCCGACGTCTTCGCCCACTACTCGAACATCGCCACGTCCGGCTTCCGTGAGCTTCAGGAAGGCCAGAAGGTGACCTTCGACGTCACGCAGGGCCAGAAGGGCCCGCAGGCCGAGAACATCGTTCCCGCCTGACGCGGAGGACGCACTCGCGTCTACCATGGACGAGGCCCGCATCCCCGGGGTGCGGGCCTCGGCCGTTTCTCCGGCGCACCGCGCGCCGTCAGCACCACCTCTCGCGGCCACCGTCGCCCGCCGGTGACGTCCAGCCCGGCCAGGGCCGCGTTCCCCCATCCGGCTCGTTCCTGCGCTTCCTCCGGCCGCCCCCGTGCGCCCGCGGATCCCTCGATACGTGCCGCACGCACCGCATGCCATCGAGGAAGGTTCCGCATGAACCACCGCACGTCCCGCACGTCCCGATCCGGTCCCGACGAGCGCTACGGCTTCAGCCGCAACCGCGCCGGCGGCCCCGCCGGCCGGGGCGGCGCCCCCAAGGGCCGCGGCCCGGGCCGCCGGCCCGCCGCCGCCCGCCCGACCGAGTTCGCGCTGCCGGAGACGGTCACCCCCGCGCTGCCCGCCGCCGCGACCTTCGACGAGCTGGAGCTGCCGGCCGTCGTCAAGAAGGCCCTCGGCGACCAGGGCATGCACGAGCCGTTCCCGATCCAGGCCGCCACCCTGCCGAACTCGCTGGCCGGCCGGGACATCATGGGCCGCGGCCGCACCGGCTCCGGCAAGACGCTCGCCTTCGGCCTCGCGCTGCTCGCCCGCACCGCCGGCCGCCGCGCCGAGCCCAAGCAGCCGCTCGCCCTCGTCCTGGTCCCCACCCGCGAGCTCGCCCAGCAGGTCACCGACGCCCTCGCCCCGTACGCCCGGGCGCTCCGGCTGCGGACGGCGACCGTCGTCGGCGGGATGTCGATCGGCCGGCAGTCGAGCGCGCTGCGTGGCGGCGCCGAGGTCGTCGTGGCGACCCCCGGCCGGCTGAAGGACCTGATCGAGCGGCGCGACTGCAAGCTCGACCAGGTCGCGGTCACCGTCCTGGACGAGGCCGACCAGATGGCCGACATGGGCTTCATGCCGCAGGTCACCGAGCTGCTCGACCAGGTGCGCCCGGACGGGCAGCGGATGCTGTTCTCCGCCACCCTCGACCGCAACGTCGACCTGCTCGTCCGCAAGTACCTCAGCGACCCGGTGGTCCACTCGGTCGACCCGTCCCAGGGCGCGGTCACCACGATGGAGCACCACGTGCTGCACGTGCAGGGCGCCGACAAGTACGCCACCACCACGGAGATCGCCGCCCGCGACGGGCGCGTGATCCTCTTCCTCGACACCAAGCACGCCGTCGACAAGCTGACCGAGCACCTCCTCGCCAGCGGGGTCCGCGCCGCCGCACTGCACGGCGGCAAGTCGCAGCCGCAGCGCACCCGGACCCTCGCCCGCTTCAAGACGGGCGACGTCACGGCCCTGGTCGCCACGAACGTCGCCGCGCGCGGCATCCACGTCGACAACCTGGACCTGGTCGTCAACGTCGATCCGCCGAGCGACCACAAGGACTACCTGCACCGCGGCGGCCGTACGGCGCGGGCCGGCGAGTCCGGCTCGGTCGTCACCCTGGTGCTGCCGGGGCAGCGCCGGGACATGGACCGGCTGATGCGGGACGCGGGCATCACGCCGCGGGTCGCGCAGGTGCGGTCGGGCGAGGCGGAGCTGAGCCGGATCACCGGGGCGCAGGCGCCGTCGGGCGTGCCGGTCACGGTCGGCTCCCCGCGCGAGGAGTCCGCGGCCGGCCGCCGGCCGCGTGGAGGCGGCGCGGGTCGGGGCGGGGCGCCGTTCCGCGGCCGGGGCAGCCGCTCCGGGGAGTCGCGGCGCGCCGTGGAGGCCCGGCAGACGGCTGAGGCGCGCGCGGCGGCGCGGGTGCGCCGGGCGGCCTGACCCGGCGTTTCGCGGAATTGCGAACATTTACCTCGAAGTCGACCGCGTTTTCGAGTGCACGGTAAACGCACATTTCTTCCCCGTCGCCCCCTGTGGGATGCTCGCGATTCGCATGTCCGTTTCCACTCACCCCTGTTGAGGCACTATGCGTTTCGTCATCGCCCGCTACCCCTTCGACCTGACCAAGAGCGAGGTGCAGGAGGCGATGAAGGGCCGGAAACCGGAGCCGGTGACCGGTGAGTCGGTGACGATCGGCCGCCGCGCGTTCCCCGTCAAGCAGGTGGGCGAGATCATCACCCGCCAGGACCGTCGGGATTTCTCGGCGGCGGAGGTGGTCCGGGCGCTCACGAAGCTCGGCTTCACCTGCCACCCGGCCGCCGGGGCGGTGCCGGCTCCGGCCGACCGGCGCAGCGTGCTGGAGGAGGCCTCGGTGCTGCTCGGCGGCACGCCGCAGGCGGACCCGCCCGGCGAGGGCGAGCGCTGACGGCCCGCAGCCGTACGGCCCGCGGCTGCCGGCCCACGGCTGCCGGCCCGCGGGCCCACGGCACGGCCCCTGGGCCGGGCACCCGCGAGGTGTCCGGCCCAGGGGCCTTCTCCGTGACCGCTCCGGTCACCGGCCGACCGGCCGCGGCGGGCGGCGCAGGACGACCACCGCGACGACGATCGCCGCCGCGGTCAGTCCCGCTCCGACCCCGAACGCCAACCGGTAGCCGTCCGCCAGCGCGGCCGTCGCGTCGGCGCCCGCCGCGGTACCGCGCGCGGTCCGCGCGGCGGCCAGGGTGGAGAGCACGGCCACGCCGACCGCCATCCCGATCTGCTGGGTGGTGTTGAAGACGCCAGAGGCGACCCCGGCGTCCTCCTCGCCCGCCGCGGACATGCCCAGCGAGGTCAGCGCGGGGATCACCAGCCCGCCGCCGGCGATCAGCAGCATCAGCGGCAGCAGGTCGGTGGCGTAGTCCGCGTCGTCGGGCACCCGGGCCAGCAGGGCGAGCATCGCGAGCAGCAGCGTCAGACCGGTGAGCAGAACCGCCCGCTCGCCGAACCGGGCGATCAGCGGGGCCGAGACGCCGAGCGAGACGACCCCGATCGCGACCGCGGCCGGCAGCATCGCGAGACCGGTCTCCGCCGCTCCGTACCCGAGCACCCGCTGCATGTGGAGCGCGACGAGCACCTGGAAGGCGAACATCGCGCCCATCACCAGCATCTGGACGAGGTTCGCGCCGACCACCGCCCGCGAGCGCAGCAGGCGCAGCGGCAGCAGGGGGGTGCGGGCGGTCGCCTGCCGGGCGACGAACCCGCCGAGCAGGGCGACGGCGAGCGCTCCGAGCCCGAGCGTGTGCGCGGACAGCCAGCCGCGGGACTCGACCTCGACGATCGTGTAGATCCCGAGGACGAGTCCGCTCGTCACGAGGACGGCCCCGAAGGCGTCGGCCCGTGCCGCGAGCCGGCGGACGCCCGTGCCCGTGCCGGCCCGGTCGGCCGGCAGGGCGGGGACGGCCAGCGCGAGTGCGGCGAGGCCCACCGGCAGGTTGATGAAGAAGATCCAGTTCCAGTCCAGCGCGTCGGTGAGGACGCCGCCGAGCACCTGGCCGATGGACGCGCCGGCCGCTCCCGTGAAGCTGAACACGGCGATGGCGCGCGCCCGTTCGCGCGGTTCGGTGAACAGCGTGACGAGGATGCCGAGGCTGACGGCCGCGGCCATCGCGCTGCCGACGCCCTGCAGGAAGCGGGCCGCGATGAGCATCGCGGGGCTCCCGGCGAGCCCGGCGAGCAGCGAGGCGCCGGTGAACACGGCGGTCCCGGCGAGGAACATCCGCTTGCGGCCGATGAGGTCGCCGAGCCGCCCCGAGAGCAGCAGCAGTCCGCCGAACGCGATCAGGTAGGCGTTCACGATCCAGCTGAGCCCGGCGGGCGTGAAGCCCAGGTCTGCCTGGACGGCGGGCATCGCGACGGTCACCACGCTGCCGTCGAGCACGATCATCAGCATGCTGCCGGCGATGACGGCGAGGGCGAGTCGCGGGGAGCGGGGGCGCGGTGCGGGCGGTGGCGGGGGCGAGGACGGGGGAGTGGACGCCTGGGCGGCGTCGGGGGCGACGGTCATGGCCGGATCTCCTGTCGAAGTGGCGACAGGAGTGACCGTAGCAGATAGTTTTGTTAGAGACGATATATAGCGGGACGAGTTTGTGAAGGGTTCAGGGAGCGGCGCTCACCGGGCGCGCTGGCGGGCCCGGCGGGCGGGCTGCGGGGTCTCGACGGGCTCGGAGAGGTGGCCGGTGGTCAGCTCGTCCAACGCGCGCAGGAACGCGTCCCGGACGGTCGCCGGCAGGCTGCCGAGCGCCGCCTCGTGCACGCCGTCGACGATCCGCTGGCTCTTCTCCGCCGTCCGCGCGCCTTCCTCGGTGACGGCGATGATCCGCGCCCGGCGGTCCGTGCTCGACGGCCGGCGCTCGGCGAGACCGGCGGCCTCCAGGGCGTCGACGGTGACCACCATCGTCGTCTTGTCCATGTCCCCGAGCTCGGCGAGCTGCGCCTGGGTCCGCTCGCCCTCCAGGGCGTGCACGAGGACGCAGTGCATGCGCGGGGTGAGGCCGATCTCGCCGAGCGCGGCGGCCATCTTGGTGCGCAGGACGTGACTGGTGTGGTCGAGGAGGTAGGAGAGGTCGGGCTCGCGACGGGCGGGTGCCATGGCTGTCATGCGGCCAGGGTACTCACCATCGTTCCGTGAGAGATGATCCGTGAGCGTCCGGATCCGGCGTGCGCGACGGGACGGGGCGGGCCGGTCGGCCGGACGCGGGGACGCCGGTCCGCGGCGCCGTCAGGTCGGAGCGGCCCTCACAGGTGCCTGCGGCGGGTGGCGGCGATCCGCGCCCCGGTCGCGGCCACGAACAGGACCGCGGCGGCCAGGCAGTACGCCCACGCGGTCCCCACGCCGCGGAAGATCCCGACCGCGCCCCACAGCGCCCAGAGGGCGAGCAGGACGCAGAGCGCCGTCCAGGCGATGTCGGAGATCCGGATCTGCAGCTGGCGGCGCTGGACCGTACCCGGCTCCAGATCGGACATCGGCGCGTGCGCGTCACCCTGTTCCATGGTGCGACTCCCCTCGTCGGCCGGCCCGCCGGCTCGACCGCGGGCTCGCCCCACGGGTGTCCCGTGCGCCGCCGTTCACGCCTCCGGAGCCAGCCCGCGCCCCGCCGTCGCGCCCTACCCGTTGTCCTTGCCGACGACCTTCCGAACGTTCTCGACGCTCCCGCAGTCCTCCTTCAGGAGGCGGGCGCGGGCCTCGACGAACGCGCTGCCGAGCTCGGCCCGGCGGTCGTCGGGGACGTTCTCCCGGGCACCGTTGAGGATCGTGCGCTCCTCCTCGTCGGTGTGGTGGGTGATCGCCTCGACCAGCTCCTCCAGCTTCTCGTCCCACTCGTCCGAGCCGACGTCGTCGACCTCCATGAGGGCGAGCAGGGCCTCGTTGCCCTCCTGGTGCTCCTCCGAGCCGTGCTCGACCTCGTCGTCGTCGATGTTCCGGAACCGCTTCAGCGCCGGGTACACCTCCGACTCCTCCGCCTCGGCGTGCGCGACGAGCAGGGCGGCGAACTCGCGCAACGCCTTCGCGCGGTCGGCCTCGACGCTGCGCATGTCCTGGAACAGGCGCTCCATCGTGCGGTGGTCCTCGAGAATCAGGGCGACGACGTCGTGCTGCGCGGGCATGGTGGGCTCCTCGGTGTGCGGTGCGTAGCGGTCCTCCGCGGTGCGCGTACCCCGCCCGCCCGGGATCAGCGGTTCCGGGTGCGCGCGGGATCGGGGGCTCCCGGTGCGCCCGGGATCAGCCTCGTGCGGGCGCGCCCGCGTCAGGTGCCGCGGGCGCGCGCAGGCCGACCGGCTACGCCGCCGCCGGCCTCCCGTCGGCGCCCTTGCCCTTGCGGGTCGCCCGCCGCAGCTCCCGCGCGATCAGCGCCGCGGACGTGACGACCGGGACGGCCCCGGCGACGGCGTCCGCCATCCGCAGCTTGTCGTGGGTGCCGTGGACCTTGCGCGCCTGCTTGATCGACCTGGTGACGGCCAGCGCACTGCTGCCGAGGCTCAGCGCGAGCCCCGCCTTGGAGCCGCGCAGGCCCTTGGGACGCGTCGGAGGCAGGCCCGCCCCGTCGTCGTGCTTCTCGGCCTTCGCGTCCTTGCCGCGGTTCTTTTTTCGCATACCCCCACGAAACCGGCTGGCCGTCACCCCCGCAATCCGGGAGAACCCCTACAGATCCCCCACTTCGGCCCGCACCCTCTCAGGGGCGCCGCCCTCGTCCAGGAACTCGATCACCGCGAGCGCGAGCAGCGCGCACAACGCGATCCCGACGACGACCGCGCCCGTCGGGTGGTCCCACACCACGAAGACGGCCGCCGCGACCGCGACCACCGTCCGGTCCGCCCACGGCCGGGCCCGGCCCACCCACCTGCCCACCGCTCCGGTGCCGCCCACCCCGACGGCCCGCCGCAGCGCCCCGATGCCGCCCGCCCACCCCGACCGCACCCGGACCGCCCAGCGGCCCGCCCCGCCCAACCAGGCGCCGACCGCGACGACCGCGCCCAGCACCACTACGGTCCGCACGGCGTCCCGCAGGAAGCGCGTCAGGGTGTCGTAGACGGACGCGGCGGCCGGCTGCGAGACGCCCTCCGTCAGGCCGTCGAGGTAGAACGCGCGGAACACCCACAGCGCGAGCCCGAGCACCGCGGCCCCGGCGGCGACGGCCAGTGCGGCGGCGACCAGCGCACGCCGGCGGCGCACCGCGACGAGCACGCCCGCGGCGGCGATCACGGCCGCGGCGACCGGCAGCCACACCCCGAGGATCTGGAGCAGCCGGAACCCCTTGCGCGCCGCGCCGATGTCGTCCGACCGCACCAGCACGAAGTCCGTGTGGATCTCCGGGATCCGGTCCGCGACCCCGAGCCCGTCGTCGACCAGCCGCTGCTTCACCCGTTCGATGACGGGCGCCAGATCGAGCGTCACCGTGTCGTCCGTCAACTCGACGACACCCTCGTCGTTCCCCGTCAGCGCGTTGTCGACCGCCTGGTGGGCCGCCCGGTTGAGGTCGTCCCACACCGACGCGAACGCCGGGCTCGCCACGAACGCGTCCACCCGGTCCCGCACGAACCCGGTCAGCCCGCTGGTCACCGGCTCGCTCAGCCCGCCCAACAGGTCGTCCAGCAGCGGCCGGTCCGCGGCGTCCGCCCCGTCGATCAGTGACGGGAGGTCCAGCCGTTCCATCACCGCCGTCGTCACCCGCTCCGCGACGGCGTCCTGCACGTCCGGGTCGTCCGCGAGCGGCGCCATCGTCGCCACGTACCGGTCCGTGTCCCCGACCACGTCACTCGCCCACACCGCCACCACGGCGAGCGGCGTCAGCAGCGCGGCGACCAGCATCAGCACCACCGCCCCCACGGCCCTCCCGCGCCGCCCCCGCACCCGCCCACCGTCCCCGCTCATCCCGCACCTCCGTCCGCTCGGCCCCTCCCACCGAACGCCCCCACCCCCACCCCCGCCACCGCACACCCGCAGATGGCCCAGCCCTGCCGCCCGCGCGAAAGCCCCGTCGTCCCACTGCCGCCGCCCCCGCACACGACAAAGGCCCAGGTCGCTGACCTGGGCCTTTCGTATGGAGCGAGTGACGGGAATCGAACCCGCGCTCTAAGCTTGGGAAGCTTATGTTCTACCATTAAACTACACTCGCGCGGCCGCGCCGGAGGGCACGGCGACGGTGCATACGTTACCTCATGTGCGGCCCGCGGTGAATGCGCGGTGCGGCGGGTGGAGAGGTGTCCGGGGGATCCCCTAGCGTGGCTTTTGTCGTCATGTGTGTGGATGGGGAAAGGGGCGAGAGCCCGATGGAACGCACCGTCGTCCGCTGTGCCGAGGGGCATGTCTTCAGCACCGCGTCGTTTCCGATGCAGAGCGCGTCCCGGCTGGGGCCGGGGCGGCTGATCCGGTGTCCGCGGTGCGCGCGCCTGCGGCACGCCGTGCCGGTGGGCCCGAACCGCGGGCGGTAGCCGCCCGGACGCCGCCCCCGCCCGGGATTCGTCCCGATTGCGGGGGTCGCGTGCGTCCTGCGTATCCTCGGCTCGTGCTCCTCTCTGACAAAGACATCCGGAAAGAGATCGACGCCGGCCGGGTGCGGATCGATCCGTTCGACGAGTCGATGGTCCAGCCATCGAGCATCGACGTGCGACTCGACCGCTACTTCCGGGTGTTCGAGAACCACCGCTACCCGCACATCGACCCCGCGGTCGAGCAGGGCGATCTGACGCGGCTGGTGGAGCCGGAGGGCGACGAGGCGTTCATCCTGCACCCCGGCGAGTTCGTGCTGGCGTCGACGTACGAGGTCATCACGCTCCCCGACGACCTGGCGAGCCGCCTGGAGGGCAAGTCGAGCCTCGGCCGGCTCGGCCTGGTCACCCACTCGACGGCCGGCTTCATCGACCCCGGCTTCTCCGGGCACGTGACGCTGGAGCTGTCGAACCTGGCGACCCTGCCGATCAAGCTCTGGCCCGGGATGAAGATCGGGCAGCTCTGCCTGTTCCGCCTCTCCTCGGCCGCCGAGCACCCGTACGGCTCCGAGCGGTACGGCTCGCGGTACCAGGGACAGCGCGGCCCCACGGCCTCGCGTTCCTTCCTCAACTTCCATCGGACCCAGGTGTGACGGGCGGCTGCAGGCAGACATGAGTGACGTACGAGAGAACCTGACGTACGACAAGTTCGGCGTCGCGGTCCGCGAGCTGGCGCAGGCCGTCGCGGACGACGGGTACGAGCCCGACATCATCCTCAGCATCGCCCGCGGCGGCGTCTTCGTGGCCGGCGGCCTGGCCTACGCGCTCGACGTGAAGAACCTGAACCTGGCGAACGTCGAGTTCTACACCGGCGTCGGCACCACGCTCGAGATGCCGGTCATGCTCGCCCCGGTCCCCGACCTGGTCGACTTCACCGACAAGAAGGTGCTGATCGCGGACGACGTCGCCGACACCGGCAAGACGCTGAAGCTCGTCCACGAGTTCTGCCTCGGCGCCGTCGCCGAGGTCCGCAGCGCCGTGATCTACGAGAAGTCGCACTCGCTGGTGAAGTGCGAGTACGTGTGGAAGCGCACCGACGACTGGATCAACTTCCCGTGGAGCGTCGAGCCGCCGGTCGTGCGGCGCGAGGGGCAGATCCTCGACGCGTGAGCCGTGCGCACGGCGCGTGAGCCGTGCGGAAGGGGCCCCTCCGATACCGGAGGGGCCCCTTCGCGTGTGTGCCGCGTTCGGATCGACGCGCGCTCAGATCGTGCCGAGCTTGATCAGCGAGAGCAGCGCCAGCAGCTGCACCGCCGACGCGCCGAGCGCCTTCGGCCACGGCAGGTCGTGCGAACGGCTCACCATCAGGGTGAGCAGCGCGCCGGCCGCCAGCCAGGTGACCCAGCCGAGGACGGTGACCAGCGTGTTGTCACCGCCGAGGAACATCGCGAACAGCAGCCGGGGGGCGTCGGTGATCGCCGAGATCAGCATGGCGAGGCCGACGGTCGGCTGCCAGGCGCCGTCGCCGCCGAACTGCCGGGCCAGGGTGTGGGTCACCACCCCGAGGATCAGGTAGCTGATCAGGACCGCGACGCCCGTGAACAGCACGATCGGGATCGCGGAGGTCAGCGTCGCGCTGATCACGTCCTCGCGGGCCGCGTCGAAGCCGAAGACGGCGAGCATCCCGTAGAGGTACGTGACGATCAGCGCGGGGCCCCACACGGGGTAGTCGCGCATCTGGAAGAAGGTCTGCTCGGGGCGGACGACGATGCCGCGCAGCAGGTCCTTCCAGTGCAGCCGGGGGCCGGCGGGCGGGGCGTTGTGGGCGCCGGCGCGGTAGGTCCCGCCGTCGTTGTACGGGTCCTCGCCGACCTGGAACGCCTGGGTGTGCCCCGGGTTGTTGTGCGGCGCGTAGGGGTCGTGCTCCGGCTGCCCGCCGAAGTACTCCGGCTCGTCGTAGCCCTGGCCGCCGTGCCGCGCGGGCCCGGGCCGGGTGCCGTAGCCCTGCTGCCCGGGGTGGCCGTACCCCTGGTGGCCCTGCTGCTCGTACCCCTGGCGGCCGTACGGTGGCGGGTTCTGCCCGTGCGGGTCGCCGCCGTACGGCTGAGGGCCCCGGGGCGCCTGCGAGGGCTGCCGACGGGGCTGTTGCGTTTGCGTGCGGTTGTCCCGGCCGCGTCCGATCCTGAATCCAGCCACGTCGTCGAACGTACCTGGTTCCGCGGGTGGACGGGCCGGGCCGGGGGGACCGGGCCGGCCTTTGCGGCCGAGCTGTGACATCCCCTAGGGGAACCCTGGGGGGACAACCGCAGGTCGCGGCCTACGGACCGTCAGTTCACGAACCCCGCCCTGATCGTCCCGCGCGGGTGGACGGTGACGACCCCGTTCGCCGAGCCGGGGAAGAGCAGGCCGTCGGCGAAGACGTCGGCGTGGCCGTCGCCGTCCGCGTCGCGCAGCCGGACCTGGGAGCCGAAGCGGGCGGCGGACATGGTCGGACGGTCGACGCCCTTCGCCGCGAGGTCGAGCCACTGGGCCCGTGCCGCGGTGATGCCGCCGGGGGAGCCGTAGAGGACGAAGAACCCGCCGGTGTCGGTCATGCCGAGGGTGTCCTCGCCCTCCAGCCCGAGCGCGAGGTCCGCGCGGCCGTCCCCGTCGACGTCCCCGGCGGAGACCACGCTGCCGAGGTGGTCGCCCCTCTCCCAGACGCCGGGCAGGTCCTTGCCCTGCTCGAAGGTGACGGACGAGGTGGGCCCTGCGGGGCCACCGGGCCAGATCACGAGCTCGCCCGCCTCGTCGTCGGCGTAGGGGTGGCCGAGGGCGATGTCCCCGAAGCCGTCGGCGTCGAAGTCGGCGACCGTGCCGGTGACCGGGAAGCCGGAGGCGGCCGTGCTCTTCAGCCGGAGGAGGGGGCCGGGGTCGGGGGTGGCGCCGCCCTTGACGAACCAGGCCCCGGAGGAGGCGTCCGGCCGGCCGTCCAGGCCGCCGATCACGACCAGGTCGTCGGCCGCCGAGCCGGTGACCCGTCCCGCGACCAGGGCCTTGGCGTGCAGGTCGTCCCGCTTCAGCGGGACGACGCGCCCGCCGTCGGCGAGGCCGTCCTCGCGGTCCAGGCCGCCGGTGTAGAGGTAGGTGGTGCTCCGGTTGATGACGGCGAGGTCGGGCGTCCCGTCGCCGTCGAAGTCCCCGGCGGCCAGCTCGCGGCCGAAGAGGCCCCAGGGGGCGGGATCCGTGTTCGGCAGGGTGGTGCCGGAGCGCAGGCCGTCGGGGGAGCCCCACAGGAGGGTGACGTTGCCCTGGTAGCGCGCCCCGCCCCACTCCTCGTAGGCGGCCCCGACGGCCAGGTCGCCGTAGCCGTCGCCGTCGAAGTCGGCCGCCGCGAGGTGGCCGCCGAAGTCGTCGCCGCGCTCGTTGCCGCCGGGTACGCCCGGGGTGTCCTGGTCGACGGTCTGCGTCCGCAGGCCGGGGCCTTCGGGGCCGCCGTAGACGATCTCCACCGCGCCGGCGGCGGAGTCGGGGACGGCGTTGGCGTAGTCGCGGTATCCGTCCCCGTTGAAGTCGTCGCCGGGGCGGGCGTCGCGGGTGGGGGCGCGGGGCGCGGCGGCGGGCGCCGCCGCGGCTTCGGTCGACACGGCCTCGGTCGTCGCGCCCGCCGTCGTGCCGGCCTCGGCCCCGGCCGTCAGCAGACCCGTGGTGAGCAGGCCCGCGGCGAGCGACGCGGTCAGGAGGCGGCGAGCGGGTGCGTGGCGGCGCATGGCGCAACTCCGGTGGGAGAACCGGGCGGCCGGGAACGCGGCGCGACCGGGAGGTGTGGGGCGAATGAAGACAGTGTGACGGATGGAGGGTCGGCAACGGCATCCGGGCCCGTCCCCGCGAGGGGACGGGCCCGGAGGGACCGCGTTCGTGTTTCACGTGAAACATGAGGGCATGTTTCACGTGAAACATCTCGGAACAGGGTGAAGCGGGACGTCAGTTGGCCGCGTTGGCCCCGAAGAGCGGGGTGCCGGCGGTGGAGACGCCGACGGCCGAGGGCGAGATCGTGCGGCTGCCGGCGGTCGTGATCCGGGTGCCGTCGGAGGGCAGGTAGGTCACGAGACCGTCGCCGGCGTTCTCGTAGGCGGAGCTGACGGCGAGGTCGGCGCGGCCGTCGCCGTTGAGGTCGTCGAGCTTGATCTCGGTGCCGAAGCCGTCGTCGGTCTCGGAGGACCCGGGGACGCCCGGCGTGTCCTGGTGGAAGTACTGGATGCCGCCGGTGGTGTCGAGGCCCCTCGCGGAGCCGTAGAGGACGGTCACCGAACCGGCGTTCCGGAAGCTGCCGAGGTCCTCGCCGTAGGCGCCGACGGCGAGGTCGAGGAAGCCGTCCCCGTTGATGTCGCCCAGGGAGAGCTCTCCGCCGAAGAAGTCGTCCGTCTCCGAGCCGCCGGGCACGGCGCCGGTCTCCTGGTGGACGGCGACGGAGGCGGCCGGGCCGCTCGCGGAGCCGTAGGTGATGTTCGCCTGACCGCCCTTGTGGGCTCCCGGGTAGGTGACGCCGTCCTCGACGGCGTCCCAGTCGACGCCGGAGACGATGTCGCCGTAGCCGTCGCCGTTCACGTCGCCGATGTCGGTGATGATGCCGGGCTTGAGCTTCTTCATGCCGGAGGCGGTCAGGCCGGAGGAGCTGCCGGGGAAGAAGTAGTTCTCCGCGAAGTAGTTCGGCGCCTTGTCGGTGAAGCCTTCCACGACGAGGTCGGTGCGGCCGTCGCCGGTGACGTCGCCCGCGGTGAGCATCCGGGAGCCGTTGCCCTGGGCCATGATCGGGGCCTTGACGGTGTAGCGGCCGCCGGTCGCGCCGGAGGGCGTGAGACCGCCCCGGATGACGTGCACGGTGTTCGAGGTGGTGCCGACGGCGAGGTCGTCCTTGCCGTCGCCGTTGAAGTCCCCGGCCGCCAGCGAGCCGCCCCACTTGTCGTGTGCGGAGGGAGCCGGGTCGGCGACGGTGGTGCCGCCCTTGAGGCCGGAGGCCGAGCCCCAGAGGACGACGACGGTGCCGCCGTCCGTGTCGCCGGACACGTCCTCCCACTGCGCGCCCACGGCCAGGTCGTCGAAGCCGTCGCTGTTGAAGTCGCCGTAGGCGCTGGTCCAGCCGAAGCCGTCGCCCGTCTCGGCGGTGCCGGGGACGCCGGCGGAGTCCTGGCTGAAGGTCTGGCGCTTGGCGGACGAGATGCCGGAGGGGGTGCCGTAGACGATGACGATCTGTCCGGCGGTCTTCTTGCCGGCCACGGTCGAGGAGCCGGCGGAGTAGGCGACGTCGCCGAAGCCGTCGTTGTTGAAGTCCGCCTGGGCGGTCTTCGTCGGGTCGGCGGCGGTCGCGGTGCCGGCTGCGACGACGAGCAGGCCGCCGGTGAGCGCGACGGCGGCCGCGGTGGCCAGGGCGGTGCGGAACTGGTGCTGCATGCGGAGTGTCTCCTGCGGCATGCGGGGAGGCCGGGTGCTCCGGCCTCGCAGTCGATGGTGTGCCTTCGCCACCACTCGTCCGCACCCGTCCGGGGTCGAACACGTGCGCGTGAGGCGGTAGGTGCACAGGAGACCCGCGGGGTGGGGGGAGGGTTGTATGCCCACCCCCGCTTTCTTCCGCGACGTGCCAGGTGAGGGCATGCGAACGGCGGCCGGCCCCCACAACCGTGGGGGC
>NZ_JBHWZH010000050.1:0-40796 GCF_042728285.1 Streptomyces sp. NPDC060194
CCTCCGAGCGGGACGGCGGTCGTGTCGTGTACGTGTCGCACCCGTGTAAGAAGGAGCCATGACGATGACGGACGCCGACCCCTCGGCCCCCTGGCTGATCGCCGGCCTCGGCAACCCGGGCCCGGAGTACGAGGCCAACCGGCACAACGTGGGGTTCATGGTCGCCGACCTGCTCGCCGCCCGGATGGGGGCGAAGTTCAAGCGGGCGGGCAAGGCGCAGGCGCAGGTCGTGGAGGGCCGGATCGGCCCGCCCGGGCCGTACAGCCGGCGGGTGGTCCTGGTGAAGCCGATGTCGTACATGAACCTGTCGGGCGGTCCGGTCACGGCGCTGCGGGACTTCTACAAGGTGCCCACCGCGCACGTCGTCGCCGTCCACGACGAGCTGGACATCGACTACGGGACGCTGCGGCTGAAGCTGGGCGGTGGCGACAACGGCCACAACGGGCTGAAGTCGATGACGAAGGCGATGGGTCCCGACTACCACCGGGTGCGGTTCGGGATCGGCCGGCCGCCGGGCCGGATGCAGGTCGCCGACTTCGTCCTGAAGGACTTCTCCTCGACCGAGCGCAAGGAGCTGGAGTACCTCGTCGACCGCGCGGCGGACGCGGCGGAGGCGCTGGTGGTCGAGGGCCTGGAGCGGGCGCAGAGCACGTACAACAGCTGAGCGCGCGTGGGCTTCCCGCCCACGACGAGGGGCCGCCTGCGCACCTGCCCGGGCGGCCCCTGCCCGCTCCCGGTCCCGCCGGATCGCGGGTTCAGTTCTTGCGGTGCCCTATCAGCCGCGGCTTCTGCTCCAGGCCGTCCAGGCCGTGCCAGGCCAGGTTGACCAGGTGCGCGGCGACCTCCGCCTTCTTGGGCTTGCGGGCGTCCAGCCACCACTGCCCGGTGAGGGCGACCATGCCGACGAGGGCCTGGGCGTAGAGCGGGGCGAGCTTGGCGTCGAAGCCGCGGTTCTTGAACTCGGTGCCCAGGATGTCCTCGACCTGGGTCGCGATGTCGCTGATCAGCGACGCGAAGGTGCCCGTCGACTGCGCGACGGGCGAGTCGCGGACCAGGATGCGGAAGCCGTCGGTGTACGTCTCGATGTAGTCGAGGAGCGCGAACGCCGCCTGCTCGCACAGCTCCCGCGGGTGGCCCGCGGTGAGCGCGCCGGTGACCATGTCGAGCAGCATCCGCATCTCGCGGTCGACGACGACCGCGTAGAGGCCCTCCTTGCCGCCGAAGTGCTCGTAGACCACCGGCTTGGAGACCCCGGCCTTCGCCGCGATCTCCTCCACCGACGTGCCCTCGAAGCCCTTCGCGGCGAAGAGCGTGCGACCGATGTCGAGCAGCTGCTCCCGGCGCTCCTTTCCCGTCATCCGGGTCCGTCGCGTGCGCCGGGTCTTTCCGCCGTCCTGACTGCTCTGCTCGATCGCCACGCTCTCCATCATGCCGCTTGCGCGGTGTCTTCCTTGCGGCGGGACGCGATCCGGGAGGCGGAGGGCCACCGGACGTCGTACGCCCAGCCGAGCTTCTCGAACCAGCGGATCAGCCGGGCGGAGGAGTCGACCTGGCCCTTCATGACGCCGTGCCGCGCGGAGGTGGGGTCCGCGTGGTGCAGGTTGTGCCAGGACTCGCCGCAGGACAGGACGGCCAGCCACCACACGTTCCCGGAGCGGTCGCGCGACTTGAAGGGGCGCTTGCCGACGGCGTGGCAGATCGAGTTGATCGACCAGGTGACGTGGTGCAGCAGCGCGACGCGGACCAGGGAGCCCCAGAAGAAGCCGGTGAAGGCGCCCCACCAGGACATGGTGACCAGGCCGCCGACGATCGCCGGGATCGCGAGCGACAGCATCGCCCACCAGATGAAGTCCCGCGAGATCCGCCGGATCGCCGGGTCCTTGATCAGGTCGGGGGCGTACTTGGACTGCGAGGTCTGCTCCTCGTCGAACATCCAGCCGATGTGGGCCCACCACAGGCCCTTGAGCAGGGCGGGGACGGTCTCGCCGAAGCGCCACGGGGAGTGCGGGTCGCCCTCCGCGTCGGAGAACTTGTGGTGCTTGCGGTGGTCGGCGACCCAGCGCACGACCGGGCCCTCGACGGCCATCGACCCGGCGATCGCGAGCACGATCCGCAGCGGGCGCTTCGCCTTGAACGAGCCGTGCGTGAAGTAGCGGTGGAAGCCGACCGTGATGCCGTGGCAGCCCCAGAAGTACATGCCGACCAGGAGGCCGAGGTCCAGCCAGCTCACCCCCCAGCCCCAGGTCAGCGGAACCGCAGCCAGCACGGCCAGGAACGGCACGACGATGAAGACGAGCAGCGCGACCTGCTCGATCGTCCGCTTCTGCTCCCCGCCGAGCGTGGCGGGCTCAGTGGGGTCCGTGTCCCCTCCTTGCGAGGTGTCGCGGATCAGGTCTGGACTGGTGGTCATGGGGGTCCCCTGGGGGGTGAGGGTGAGATGAGGTGCAGCCGTCTTCCGGCCGCCGAGCGGCTACGGGACCGTAACCTACGGCGTCGTAAGTATGGCAGCCCCCATCCGCTGGACAAGAGGTTGCGGGAACCCGCCGGTGGCGGGCACATATCCTGGGTGCGTCGTCGGACAGCGCGGTCCGCACATCGTTTCCGTGTTCGAGTTCCCTCCCAGACGTGCTCAAACTGCAAGGAGCCGCACCTGTGAGCAGTGCCGACCAGGCCGCCGAGGCTGTCAAGCCCGCCGAGACCCCGGCTGACCAGCCCGTCGTCTCCCCCACCCCGCCGACAGCACCCACGACAAGTCCCGAGCTCCGCGCCGACATCCGCCGACTCGGCGACCTCCTGGGCGAGACCCTCGTCCGCCAGGAGGGTCCCGAGCTGCTCGAACTCGTCGAGAAGGTCCGGGCGCTGACCCGCACCGACGGCGAGGCCGCCGCCCAGCTGCTCGGCGAGACCGAGCTGGAGACCGCCGCCAAGCTGGTGCGGGCGTTCTCCACCTACTTCCACCTCGCCAACGTCACCGAGCAGGTGCACCGCGGGCGGGAGATGCGCGCCCGGCGAGCCGCCGAGGGCGGGCTGCTCGCCCGGACCGCCGACCGGCTGAAGGACGCCGACCCCGAGCACGTCGCCCGGACGGTCGCCAACCTCAACGTGCGCCCGGTGTTCACCGCGCACCCCACCGAGGCCGCCCGCCGCTCGGTCCTCAACAAGCTCCGCCGGATCGCCGAGCTGCTCGAGACGCCCGTCATCGCCTCCGACCGCCGCCGCGTCGACCTGCGGCTCGCGGAGAACATCGACCTCGTCTGGCAGACCGACGAGCTGCGCGTGGTGCGCCCCGAGCCCGCCGACGAGGCCCGCAACGCCATCTACTACCTGGACGAGCTGCACGCCGGCGCGGTCGGCGACGTCCTGGAGGACCTGGCCGCCGAGCTGGAGCGGGTCGGCGTCGAGATCCCGGCCGGCACCCGCCCGCTGACCTTCGGCACCTGGATCGGCGGCGACCGCGACGGCAACCCGAACGTGACCCCGCAGGTCACCCGGGACGTGCTGATCCTCCAGCACGAGCACGGCATCACCGACGCCATCGAGCTCGTCGACGAGCTGCGCGGCTTCCTCTCCAACTCCATCCGCTACACCGGCGCCACCCAGGAGCTCCTGGACTCGCTCGCCGCGGA
Organism: Streptomyces sp. NPDC060194; assembly: GCF_042728285.1. NCBI lineage: Bacteria > Bacillati > Actinomycetota > Actinomycetes > Kitasatosporales > Streptomycetaceae > Streptomyces > Streptomyces sp. NPDC060194. The sequence continues at coordinate 3,627 of NZ_JBHWZH010000050.1, forward strand.
CCTGGAGAAGCTGCCCGGCATCAGCCCCCGCTACAAGCGGCTCAACGCCGAGGAGCCCTACCGGCTCAAGGCGACCTGCGTCCGCGAGAAGCTCGTCAACACCCGCGAGCGGCTCGCCAAGGGCCTCGCGCACGAGCCGGGCCGCGACTACCTCGGCACCGCCGACCTCGTCGCCGACCTGACCCTGCTGCAGACCTCGCTGCGCGCCCACAAGGCCGGGCTGTTCGCCGACGGCCGGATGGACCGCACCATCCGCACGCTCGCCGCGTTCGGCCTGCAGCTCGCCACGATGGACGTCCGCGAGCACGCCGACGCCCACCACCACGCGCTCGGGCAGCTCTTCGACCGGCTCGGCGAGGAGTCCTGGCGCTACGCCGACATGCCGCGCGACTACCGGCAGCGCCTCCTCGCCAAGGAGCTGCGCTCGCGCCGCCCGCTGGCCCCCTCCCCGGCCCCGCTCGACGCGGCCGGCGAGAAGACCCTCGGCGTCTTCCACACGGTCCGCGACGCGTTCGAGCGGTTCGGGCCCGAGGTCATCGAGTCGTACATCATCTCGATGTGCCAGGGCGCCGACGACGTCTTCGCCGCCGCCGTCCTCGCCCGCGAGGCCGGGCTGCTCGACCTGCACGCCGGCTGGGCCAGGATCGGCATCGTGCCGCTCCTGGAGACCACCGACGAGCTGCGCGCCGCCGACGTCATCCTCGACGAGATGCTCGCCGACCCCTCCTACCGGCGGCTCGTCGCCCTGCGCGGCGACGTCCAGGAGGTCATGCTCGGCTACTCCGACTCCTCGAAGTTCGGCGGCATCACCACCTCGCAGTGGGAGATCCACCGCGCCCAGCGCCGGCTGCGCGACGTCGCGCACCGCTACGGGGTGCGGCTGCGGCTCTTCCACGGCCGCGGCGGCACCGTCGGGCGCGGCGGCGGCCCCTCGCACGACGCGATCCTCGCCCAGCCCTGGGGCACCCTGGAGGGCGAGATCAAGGTCACCGAGCAGGGCGAGGTCATCTCCGACAAGTACCTCGTCCCCTCGCTGGCCCGCGAGAACCTCGAACTGACCGTCGCCGCGACCCTGCAGGCCTCCGCCCTGCACACCGCGCCCCGCCAGTCCGACGAGGCGCTCGCCCGCTGGGACGCCGCCATGGACGTCGTCTCCGACGCGGCCCACGGCGCGTACCGGCGGCTCGTGGAGGACCCGGACCTGCCGGCGTACTTCTTCGCCGCGACACCCGTCGACCAGCTCGCCGACCTGCACCTGGGGTCGCGGCCCTCCCGCCGGCCCGACTCCGGCGCGGGGCTGGACGGGCTGCGGGCCATCCCGTGGGTGTTCGGCTGGACGCAGTCCCGGCAGATCGTCCCCGGCTGGTTCGGCGTCGGCTCCGGGCTGCGCGCGCTGCGCGAGGCCGGGCTCGACACCGTCCTCGGCGAGATGCGCGAGCACTGGCACTTCTTCCGCAACTTCATCTCCAACGTCGAGATGACGCTCGCGAAGACGGACCTGCGGATCGCCCGCCACTACGTCGACACGCTCGTGCCGGAGAACCTGCGGCACATCTTCGACGCGATCGTCGCCGAGCACGAGTTGACCGTCGCCGAGGTGCTGCGCATCACCGGCGAGGACCGGCTGCTCGGCGCGCAGCCGGTCCTGGAGTCCACGTTCGAGATCCGGGACGCCTACCTCGACCCGATCTCCTACCTCCAGGTCGCGCTCCTCAAGCGCCAGCGCGACGCGGCGGCCCGCGGCGAGGAGCCCGACCCGCTGCTCTCGCGCGCCCTCCTGCTCACCGTCAACGGTGTCGCGGCGGGCCTGCGCAACACGGGCTGACCGGTCCGTAGCGCGTCAGAAGGCCCCGGGACCTTGGTCCCGGGGCCCCTCCCGCGCGTCCGCCTCAGCCGCGCGTGACGCCCTTCCCGATCACGAAGCCCTTCGCCGGCCCCGACGGGACGACGGCGTCCGTCCCGTACGGGACGCGGTGCTCGTCGTTGTAGACGGCCTTCTTCGGATCGGGCGCGGCGAGGATCACGACGGCGCCGTCACCGTCGTGGTCGTCGACCAGCACGGAGACCGGAATGCCGGCCCGCGCGTACTCGCGGCGCTTGCGCTCGCGGTCGCGCTGGATGTTCCGGTGGCCGGGCGATACGACCTCGATCACGAGAGGGACGGCGGCGGCGCCAACGCCGAGATCGTCCTCGTCGGGAACCTCGTCAAGTTCGGCCGGAGCTACAACGATGTCCGGAATCCAGGCCTTCCGGCGATGGATGACGTTGATGTCCTGATAGGCCGTGAACTCGCCGGCCGCCAGATGCGCGTCCAGAGCGCGGCGGACCCGATTGATGAGTACGGCGTGACGCCGGCGACCGGTAGGTGACACCTCGATGGACCCCTCGATGATCTCGGCCCGGTATCCCTCGGGAAGGTCCATGGCCTTCCACGCCTGCCACAGGATCTCGTCCAGTTCGGATACGGAGTCGTCGGCCACGGTCGAGAACACCTCGGTTGCGAGAGCGGTCATCAGGAAGCACCTCCTCCATCAGTGTGGGCACGGCTGCCGTGACGGCACAAGCGATACGCCCACGCTACGAGCGCGCTGCGGCTCGCGGTCCTGAACGCCGGACGATCACCCGTTCGTGGAAGCTCAGGCCATGGCTCACGCCGCCGGCTCCAGGAACTCCAGGCGGTTGCCCGCCGGGTCGGTGGTGTGGAAGCGGCCGTGTCCGGGGAGCGCGGTGTCCCAGGTGAGGTGCACGTCGTGGGCGGTCAGGCGCGCCGCGAGGGTGTCGAGGGAGGAGACGCGGAAGGCGGGGTGGGCCTTGGGGGAGGGACGGTGGGCGGGGTCGATGCCGAGGTGGAGCTGGACGGGTCCGACCTGGAACCAGCAGCCGCCGCGGGCGGCGAGGGCGGGCGGTTTGGGGATCTCCGGGAGACCCAGGACGCCGGTGTAGAAGGCGCGCAGGGCGGGTTCGGTGTCGGGTGGCGCGGCGAGGAGGACGTGATCGAGGCCGATGATCATCGGAGGGTCTCCGTGCGGGTGGCGACGGCGAAGAGGCGGCGGAAGGGGAGGAGGGTCGTGCCGTCCGCGCCCGGCGGGTAGGCGTCGCGGAGGAGTGCGGCGTACTCCGCGAGGAACGCGGTGCGGGACGCCGGGTCGTCGGCGAGCGCGGTGAGGACGGGGCGCAGGGCGGTGCCCTTGACCCAGTCGAGGACGGGGTCGTCGCCGGTGAGGGGGTGGAGGTAGGTGGTCTCCCAGACGTCGGCCGTGCCGCCGAGCGCCGACAGGCGGGCGTGGTACTCCGCCGGCGTCGGGACGGAGTCGTGCCGCAGGAGGCCCCCGAGCCGGTCGGCCCACCGCGCCGACCCGCACAGCTCCCGCAGCAGCGTGTGCGACGGCGCGTCGAAGTTCCCCGGCACCTGGAAGGCGAAAACGCCCCCGGGCCGCAGGCCGGCGACCAGCGCCGGGAAGCGCTGCGCGTGCCCCGGCACCCACTGGAACAGCGCGTTCGACACGATCAGGTCGTACACGCCCGGCTCCGGCGTCCACTCCCCCGCGTCGGCGAACGCGAAGGACAGCCGGTCGCCCGCGTGGGCCGCGGCCCGCTCCAGCATCCGCGGCGAGTTGTCGTAGCCGGTGACCCGGGTCCGGGGCCACCGCTCGCAGAGCAGGGCTGTGACGTTGCCCGCCCCGCAGCCGAGGTCGGCGACGCGCCCGGCGGCATCGGGCGGGAGCGGGATCCGGGCGAGCAGGTCGAGGAAGGGGCGGGTGCGGTGGTCGGCGTGGCGGAGGTACTGGGCGGGGTCCCAGACGGGTGAGTTCATGCCGCGAGCATCCCGCCGCAACTATCTCGATGTCAAGACACTTGACGTCAAGAGACTTCACGTCGAGGCACCCTCTAGACTGATCCTCATGGAGGACGAGGTCGATCGACTGGTGGCGGCGTGGCGCCGGGAGCGCCCCGACCTCGACGTGGAACCGCTCGAGGTGCTCAGCCGGGTCAGCCGGCTCGCCCGGCACCTGGACCGGGCCCGCCGGCTCGCGTTCGCCGAGCACCAGCTGGAGCCCTGGGAGTTCGACGTCCTGACGTCGCTGCGCCGCGCCGGCGCGCCCTACCAGCTCTCCCCCGGACAGCTGCTGACGCAGACGCTGGTGACGTCGGGCACGATGACGAACCGGATCGACCGGCTCGCGAAGAAGGGCCTCGTCGAGCGGCTCCCGGACCCCAGCGACCGCCGCGGCGTCCTCGTCCGGCTGACCGCCCTCGGCCGGGACCGCGCGGACCAGGCGCTGGCCGGGCTCCTGGAGCAGGAGCGGGCCATCCTCGCCGAGCTGTCCCGCGCCCAGCGCGGCGACCTCGCCGGCCTGCTACGCCAGCTGACCGCCCCGTTCGACAACATCCCCGGCTAGCCCGGGCCCGCCGAGGTCGGCCGGCCCGACGCCCGCCCGCCGGGCGAGCGCGACCGCCGCGAGGGTGGAGTGCACCCCGAGCTTGCCGAGCACGTTCTGCATGTGGGTGCGCACCGTGTGCGGGGAGAGGAACAGCCGCTCGGCGACCGCCTTGCGGCCGAGCCCGGCGACCATGCACCGCAGCACCTCCCGCTCGCGCGGGGTCAGCGACTCCACCAGGCGCTCGCTCTCGGTGCGGTGCTTGCGCGCCGCGGTCAGCTCGCGCAGCACTCCGGTGAGCAGCGCCGGGGGCAGGTGCGTCTCGTCGCGCAGGACGCCGCGGATGACGGCGAGCAGCCGCTGCAGCGAGCAGTCCTTGGCGACCCAGCCCGACGCGCCCGCCTGGAGGGCGAGCGCGGCGCGGCGGGGGTCGTCGCGCTCGGCGAGGACGACCGTGCGCACGCCGGGCTGGTGGGTGCGCGCGCCGACGACCAGCGAGAGCCCGTCCACCAGGCCGTCGTCGCCGACCGAACCGACCGGGGCGGGCCGGTCGGGCACGGCGCGCGGGGCGGGGACGGCGGGGGCGGCGGCGCCCAGGTCCGCGTCGACGAGCATGACGTCGAACCGGCGGCCCTCGGCCGCGGCCCGCTCCAGCGAGCGCAGGGCGGCGGGGCCGCTGCCGGCCGCGGCGACGTCCACGTCGGGCTCGGCGGCCAGCGCGGCGGCCAGCGACTCGGCGAAGATGCGGTGGTCGTCGACCACCAGGACCCGGATGCGTACCACTTGAACCCCCATGGCGCCGGGGGACGTACCCGCGCGGGTGCGGCGCCCGTAGTCGGGACGGCGGCTCGGGCCGCGCGGCCGCCGCCGCGCAGCTCGCCGCAGGAGCCCGGTTCGGACGTCCTGCCCGGCGTTCGGGCGCGGTGCCCGCGGGTGTCGCCCCGTGATCGGCACCGGCCCCCACCGGTGCTGAGCATCAGAGTACGGGCCGGGGCGCGGGAGGGAAGGGGGTTCGCCAACAAAACGGACCGCCCGGGCGGGAGCGCGGGCGCCGCCCGCACGCCCCCGCCCGCCCGGCGGTCCGTCGCCGTGCGCCGTCGGGCTCCGCGTCAGCCCAGCCGGCGCGCCCCCGCGGAGGGGAGGGCGGGGAAGACCCGCGGGGCGCCGTACCCGGCCTCGGCGAAGGCCTCGGCGACCGCCTTGGTGACGGCGTCCTCCGCGTCCGCGTCGACCAGGACGATCGCCGAACCGCCGAAGCCCCCGCCGGTCATCCGCGCGCCGACCGCGCCCGCGGCCACGGACGCGGAGACCACCAGGTCGAGTTCGGGGGACGAGACCCGCAGGTCGTCGCGGAGCGAGTGGTGGCCCTCGATCAGGACCGGGCCGATCGACCGGATGTCGCCCGCCCCCAGCAGCTCCGCGATCCGCACCACGCGGTGGTCGTCGGAGACGATGTGCCGGACGTAGCGGACGACGTGCTCCTCGGCCTCGGCGGACAGCCGGTCCAGGGCGTCGGCGAGGCCGTCGAAGGGGACGTCCCGCAGATGGGTCACGCCCAGGCGCCGCGCGCCCTCCTCGCACCCCGCGCGCCGCTCGGCGTACGCCCCGTCGCCCAGCGCGTGCTTGACCTGGGTGTCGACGACGAGGAGGCGCAGGCCCTCGGCGGCCGGGTCGAACGGCACCTGGACGAGGCTCAGGTCGCGGCAGTCGAGGTGGATCGCGTGGCCCTCGACGGCGCAGGCGGAGGCCGTCTGGTCCATGATCCCGCTGGGCACGCCGACGAAGTCGTTCTCCGCGCGCTGTCCGATCCGGGCGATCTCCGGCCGGGTCAGGCCGAGGGCGTGCAGGTCGTTCAGGGCGAGCGCGGTGACGACCTCCAGGGCGGCCGACGACGACAGCCCGGCGCCGGTGGGGACGGTCGAGGAGAGGTGGACGTCCGCGCCGAGCCGGACCGCCTCGTGCCCGGCCTCGCGCAGCGCCCAGACCACCCCGGCGGGGTAGCCGGCCCAGCCGACGTCGCCGAGCGGGGACAGCTCGTCGACGCGAAGCTGGACGACGCCGCCGTCGACGTCGGCCGAGTGCAGCCGCAGCACGCCGTCGGTGCGCCGGGAGACGGCGGCGACGGCGGCGTGCGGGAGGGCGAGGGGCATGACGAAGCCCTCGTTGAAGTCGGTGTACTCGCCGATCAGGTTGACCCGACCGGGCGCGGCCCAGACGCCCTCGGGGGCGCGCCCGTAGAGCCGGGTGAAGTCGGCCGCGACCCGTGTCGCGGCGGCGGCCGGGTCGGGGGTCTCCCCCTCGGGGACGTCGACGGCGGGCTCGGTCGCGTCGGTCGCGGCGGTGTCGGTGCTCATGCGGTGCTCACTCCCCCTTGGGGCGCCGGGCGAAGTCCCAGGCGTCCGAGACGATGCCCGCGAGGTCCGCGCGGGACGGGTTCCAGCCGAGCCGCTCGCGGGCGGTGTCGGCGGAGGCGACCAGGACGGCCGGGTCGCCGGGGCGGCGGGCGGCGGCGGTCTCGGGGACCTCGTGGCCGGTGACCTTGCGGACGGTCTCGATGACCTCGCGGACCGAGAAGCCGTTGCCGTTGCCGAGGTTGCAGATCAGGTGCTCGCCGGGGACGGCCTTCGCGGCGGCGAGGAGGTGGGCCTCGGCGAGGTCGGCGACGTGGATGTAGTCGCGGACGCAGGTGCCGTCGGGGGTGGGGTAGTCGTCGCCGTAGACGTGGATGGAGTCGCGGCGGCCCTGGGCGACCTGGAGGACGAGCGGGATGAGGTGCGACTCGGGGTCGTGGCGCTCGCCCTGCGCGCCGTAGGCGCCGGCCACGTTGAAGTAGCGCAGGCTGACGGCGGCCAGGCCGTGGGCCGTGCACTCGCCGCTGATCATGTGGTCGACGGCGAGCTTGGACGCGCCGTAGGGGCTGGTGGGGCTGGTGGGGAAGTCCTCGGTGATGGGCGACGAGGCGGGTTCGCCGTAGGTCGCGGCGGTGGAGGAGAACACCAGGGTGCGCACGCCGGCCTCGCGCATGGCGGTGAGCAGGGCCATGGTGCCGCCGACGTTGTTGGCCCAGTACTTCTCCGGCTTCGCGACGGACTCGCCGACCTGGCTGGAGGCGGCGAAGTGCAGGACGCCGTCGTAGGAGGAGTCGAGCCAGCGGGCGGCGTCCTGGATGCGGCCCTCGACGAACTCCGCGCCGGCGGGGACGCCCTCGCGGAAGCCGGTGGACAGGTCGTCGAGGACGGTCACCCGGTGGCCGGCCTCCAGCAGGTGCTGGGCGACGACCCCGCCCACGTATCCGGCGCCGCCGGTGACCAGGTACTTCCGGGGGTTTTCCGCAGTGCTCACGTGCTGGCTACCTCTCGCAGTCGCTCGGCCGCGGTCTCCGGCGGCACGTCGTTGATGAACACGTTCATGCCGGACTCGGAACCCGCGAGGAACTTCAGCTTGCCGGAGGTACGGCGGATGGTGAAAAGCTCCAGATGCAGGGCGAACTCCTCCCGCCCCGGCTCGTCGACGGGCGCTTGGTGCCAGGCGGCGATGTACGGCGTCGGCGGTGCGTCCTCGCCGAAGATCCGGTCGAAGCGCTTGAGCAGCTCCAGGTAGATCCGCGGGAACTCCGCGCGCGCGTCCTCGTCGAGGGCGAGCAGGTCGGGGACCCGGCGGCGGGGGTGCAGGTGCACCTCGTAGGGCCAGTGGGCGGCGTACGGCACGTAGGCGACCCAGTGCTCGCCCGCCAGGACGACCCGCTCGCCGGCGAGTTCGTCGGCGAGGACGTCGTCGAAGAGGTTGCGGCCGGTGGCCTCGCGGTGCTCGGCGAGGGAGCGGAGCATCAGGGCCGTGCGCGGGGTGGTGAAGGGGTAGCCGTAGATCTGGCCGTGGGGGTGGCCGAGGGTGACGCCGATCTCGGCGCCGCGGTTCTCGAAGCAGAACACCTGCTGGACCGAGGGCAGCAGGGACAGCTCGCGGGTGCGGTCGGTCCAGGCGGCCAGGACGAGCGCGGCCCGGTCCTCGGAGAGGTCGGCGAACGACGTGTCGTGGTCGGAGGTGAAGCAGACGACCTCGCAGCGCCCGGAGTCGCCGGCGAGCGACGGGAAGCGGTTCTCGAAGACGGCGACGTCGTAGTCGGAGTCGGGGATCTCGCTGAGCCGGCCCTCGCGGCTGGGGCAGAGCGGGCACTCGTCGGCCGGGGGGTGGTAGGTGCGGCCCTGGCGGTGGGAGGCGACGGCCACGGAGTCGCCGAGCAGCGGGTCGCGGCGGATCTCGGAGGCGGTGGCGACGGCATCGAGGGGGCGCCGGTCGACGGCGTCGCGCGTGACGTCGTCGCGGGCGTCGTAGTAGAGCAGCTCGCGGCCGTCGGCCAGCCGCGTCACCGTCTTCTTCACTTCGGGGCTCCCCCAGGTCTCGCAGCTCGTCGCGGCATCGCCGTCATCCAACACAACCCAACATAACAAATCACCATCACACAGAGGCGTCAACAGGGTCAGCGGGGGCAGGAGGTTTCCGCGCCGGTCTGCGTGCGGGCAGCGGCACAGGACAAAAGGCACATCTCTGTCGACACGATCACGAACAAACAAAGATCCCCATCGGATCTGTTCAGTTCTTGGACGCAGAGGCGTAAGTTCCGGTCTGTTCCGTTCACGCAATGAAGCGAGTGCCCCCCATGCCACACGCGCAACTGACCCAGCAGGTGCACCCGGTGCACCTGGCCGACGGGCTCCGGCTCCCGACCAACGGCCTGGACTACGCGATCCTGGCCATCTACTTCGTCGTCGTCCTGGGCATCGGCTTCGCCGCGCGCCGCTCGGTGAAGACCAGCCTGGACTTCTTCCTCTCCGGCCGGTCCCTGCCCGCGTGGGTGACGGGGCTCGCCTTCGTCGCGGCGAACCTGGGCGCGACCGAGATCCTGGGCATGGCCGCGACCGGCGCGCAGTACGGCGTCGCGGTCGTCCACTGGTACTGGATCGGCGCCATCCCCGCCATGGTCTTCCTCGGCCTGGTGATGATGCCGTTCTACTACGGCTCCAAGGTCCGCTCGGTGCCGGAGTTCCTGCTGCAGCGGTTCGACAGGTCCGCGCACCTGATCAGCTCGTGGCTGTTCGCGGTCGCCGCGATCCTCATCGCGGGCGTGAACCTCTTCGCGCTGTCGATCGTCGTCGAGGCGCTGCTCGGCTGGCCGCAGTGGCTGTCCATCGTGGTCGCGGGCCTCTTCGTGCTCGCCTACATCACCGTCGGCGGCCTGTCCTCGGCGATCTACAACGAGGTCCTGCAGTTCTTCGTCATCCTGGCGGCGCTCATACCGCTCACCGTCCTCGGTCTGAAGAAGGTCGGCGGCTGGGACGGCCTGACCGACTCGCTGACGAAGCAGCACGGCGGTGACTTCCTCAACGCCTGGTCCAACACCGGCATCGGCGACGCCAACCCGCTGGGCGCGAACTGGCTGACGATCGTCCTCGGCCTCGGCTTCGTGCTCTCGTTCGGCTACTGGACGACCAACTTCGCCGAGGTGCAGCGCGCGCTGTCCGCGAAGAACCTCTCGGCCGCGAAGCGCACCCCGCTGATCGCCGCCTTCCCGAAGATCTTCATCGTCTTCATCGTGATGATCCCCGGCCTGGTCGCGGCCGTCCTCGTGCCGAAGATCGGCACCGCGGGCTCGGACCTCACCTACAACGACGCGATACCCCTGCTGATGCAGGAGCTGCTGCCCAACGGCGTGCTCGGCATCGCGGTCACCGGTCTGCTCGCCGCGTTCATGGCGGGCATGGCGGCCAACGTCTCCTCCTTCAACACCGTCTTCACCTACGACATCTGGGCGAAGTACGTGAAGAAGGACCGCGAGGACGCCTACTACCTGAGGTTCGGCCGGCTCATCACCGCCATCGGCGTGCTGCTCTCCATCGGCACCGCGTTCCTGGCGTCCAGCTTCTCGAACATCATGGGCTACCTCCAGACGCTGTTCTCCTTCTTCAACGTCCCGATGTTCGTGGTCTTCATCATCGGCATGTTCTGGAAGCGCGCCTCGATGAAATCCGCCTCCTGGGGGCTCGTCGCGGGCACCACGGCCGCGATGGTCAACTACTTCGTGATCTACAAGCAGGGCGTCATCGACATCCCGACCGACCAGGGCGCGAACTTCGTCTCCGCCATCGTCGCCTTCGTCGCCGGCGCGCTGGTCATGGTCGTCGTCACCCTGTTCACCGCCCCCAAGCCCGAGGCGGAGCTCCAGGGCCTGGTCTACGGGACCACCTCGCCGGGCATGCAGGAGGCGCCCGACGAGGGCGACGACGCCTGGTACCGCAAGCCGGCGCTGCTCGGCTGGGGCGCGATCGTCCTGGCGGCCCTGTGCTACATCCCCTACTCGTTCTGACCTGATCGGAGGCAGCCACCATGTCCCCAGCACCGCACGACCACGTCTCCGACCTGGAGTCCAAGTCGGCCACCGCGGCCCGGCTGTTCGACATCCGCCGGATCATCGGCGGCCTGTTCACCCTCTACGGCGTCATCGTCACGATCGCCGGCGTCTTCGCCTCCGACGCGGACCTGAAGAAGGCGGAGAACGTCAACATCAACCTGTGGACCGGCCTGGCGATGCTCGCCCTCGGCCTGTTCTTCCTGATCTGGCTGAAGCTGCGCCCCACCGCGGCACCCGAGCCCCCGGCGGCGCTGGAGACCGAGGCGGGGAAGTAGCCCGGCCCGCCGGCGATCCGCGAGGAGCCCCCACCTGTGCGGGTGGGGGCTCCTCACGGTCCAGCGGCCCCGGTCCGCCGGCCGCCGACGCGGGCGCCGTGGTCGGGCAGGTGGGCACGCGCGGCTGTGCGGCGCGGGGGGGGCGTCCATCGCGGGTCCCGCCGGCCGGTACGGGCCGCCGCCCACGAGGGCCGGCAGGCACGGCAGAGGGCGACCGGGCGGCGCGGGTGCCGGCGTCACTCCAGCTCGTGGGCCGCCGGTTGCCGGGGGAGGCCGGCGACGGGGCCGGCGTGGTCCAGGAGGCCGGTGCGGGCGGCGAGGGCGGCGGCCTCCAGGCGGGAGCCCACGCCGAGCTTCATCAGCACCCGCTGGACGTGGGTGCGGGCCGTGCTCGGGGCGATGCCCATGCCCGCGGCGATCAGCCGGGTGTCCTCCCCGTCCGCCACCCGCACCAGGACCTCGACCTCGCGCGGGGTGAGCAGCTGCAGCAGCCGCTGCCCCTCGTCGTCGGGCTGGGCGGCGGGGTTGAGCAGCTCCGTGAACGCGTCCCTGAGCAGCGCCGGGGCCACCGCGGCCTCGCCCGCGCGGGCCTTCATGATGGCCCGCTCGACGCCCTCGATCCGCTCGTCGTGCCGCACGTACCCCGACGCGCCGGCCGCGAACGCGGCGGCGATCCCGCGGGGGTCGGGCACCGGACCCAGCACCAGGACGGCGACCTGCGGCCGCTCCCGCTTGATCCGCACCACCGGGTCGAAGATGCCCGGCAGGGCGGGCGTCGCGGTGCCGATCAGGCACACCTCGGGCGAGCGGCTGACCACCAGCTCGGCCGCGCCCGCCGCCGGCGCGGCCGCGGCGAGCACCCGGTGCCCGCGCAGCTTCAGCGCCGAGGCGAGCGCCTCGGCGAGCAGGCGGTGGTCGTCCACCACCATCAGCCGCACTCCCACCGCGAACCCCCGCTTCCCCGTACGTCGTCGCCCGGTCGACAACCGCTGCTCCGGGACCCCCCGGCCCGTCTGCCACCGGAAGCTACACGCTTGTTCGACATCGCGCGCCCCTTCTTCCGCGAAAGCCCCCCGTAATGCCGAAATCTCCGCCCTTGACGCGTGATTCGGCATACGGGGGGCTTCCGGCCCCGGGGGTGCGCTCCCGCGGGTGCCCCGGCTACTTCGCGCCGAACCCGATCGCCAGGTACTCGACGTCGCCGTCCGACAGCGGCTTGCTCAGCAGGCTCTCCGAGAGGTAGAGGCGGCCCGCCCGGTAGAGCATCTCGGCGTACTTCGGGGAGAACCCGCGCTCGGCGTCCATGGTCGCCTCGTCGGACGGGTTCTGGAGGTGGACGGTCTCCTTGAACGTCTTCGCGTCGACGACGACGACCTGGCCGCCCTTGTCGTAGGGACCGCGCTTGTAGGCGAGGATGTCGTCGCCGTCCATCCGGAGCGGGATGAACTCGTAGTCGTCGCCGGAGTCGGCGCGTTCACCGGTGGACTTCCCCGTCGCCAGGTCGAACGCGACCAGCTCGTTGACCTCGGAGTACGAGCCGGTGCCGCCCTCGTGCGGCTCGGTGGCCACGTACAGCTTGTCGTTGCCGACGGCCATGAACTTGCAGCCGTCGTACTTGCCGACGTCGCAGGAGAGGTTGAACTTGCCGTCCTCCAGGGACACCTTGCTGCGCAGCTCGCCCTGGTCGTCGACGGCGAAGACGTCGGTGACGCCGGAGAGCGACTCGCCGGTGGAGTCGACGCCGACGGTCAGCGGGTCGGTCGAGATGATCTTCGCGCTCTTGACGCCCTCGGGCAGCTCGAAGCTGAACTTCGGCTTGCCGGTGCGGGGGTCGAGCGGCTGGATCTGGAACTTCGGCTTGTCGTAGCCGCCGCAGCGGCGGACGGCGACGAGGGCGGGGCCGCCGCCGTAGCCGAGGTCCAGGCAGTCCTGGGTCGGGTTCGGCTTCCACAGCTCGGAGCCGTCGGCGAGGCTGTACGCCAGGCCGCCGACGGAGGTCCCGCCGACCGCGACCGCACCGCCGGAGATGGCGACCTCGCCGTACATCGGGTCCAGGGCGCGGCTCTCGTACTTCATCGACTTCTTCCAGACCGGGGCGCCGGTGTCGAGGTCGAAGACGGCCAGCTCGGAGCAGGGCGCGTGCTCGCCCTTCTTCGCCGGGCGGCTCGCCTTGTAGACGACCGCGGTCTGGTTCTCCGTCGTGACGTACTTCGACCCGCCGCAGACCTCGCCGGGCAGCGCGTACGTCCACTTCACCTTGCCGGTGGCCGGGTCGTAGCCGTCGATGCCCTTGGGGGTGCTCTTGGCGTAGGTGTTGTCCGTGGCCCACGAGCCGTAGACCCTGGACAGGTCCTTCACCTCGGGCTGGGGCACCTTGAAGAGCGCCTTGCCGTCCGTCGAGGCGGGCTTCTTCTCCTTCGGCAGCGCGACGACGCTCTGCTCGGCCGCGGCCGGGGCGTCGCCCTTCTTCGCGCCGCCCTCGGCGTCCTTCTTCCCCTTCGCGTCCTCGCTCCGCCCGCTGCGCGCCGCGGTGTCGTCGCCCTTGGACGACGAGTACCAGATGCCGCTGCCGATGATCAGCGCGATCGCGACCACCGCGGAGACGACGATGAGCAGCTGCGTCCGGTTCAGCAGCTTCGGCCGGGGGGCGGGCTGCGGCGCGTTCGGGAACTGCGCGCCGTAGGGGGGCTGCGGGCCGGTCGGGGGCTGCTGGGGGTAGCCGTAGCCCTGCGGGGGCTGCTGCGGGTAGCCGTAGCCCGGCGCACCGGGCGGCTGCGCGGGCGGCAGCGGCGCGGACGCGGGCACGTCCTGCGGCGGACCGAACCCCTTGGGGGGCTCGTTGGGCGGGGGCTGGGTCATGGTCGTCCGTATCTGAGAGGGGTTCTGTTCCAGGGAGGGGCGGGGGTCCGGCCCCCGGTCACGGTCCGTAGACGAGCATCAGCAGCTCCCGCGCCTCGTCGTTGCCGTTGAGGCGGGAGGGGGCGAGCGTGACGCGCCCGGCGTCGAAGCCGATCTCCGGGTTGTAGAGCCGCCGCTCGACCGCCGAGGTCGCGGCGGGCAGCTGCAGCAGCTTGCGCGGCACCCCGTCCGCCCCGAGCGTCCCGACCATGCCGCCCTGGTCCGCGGACGGGCGGACGTAGACGACGAGTCGACCGTCGGCCTGGACCTCCAGCGGCCGCATCGTCCGCCCCTCGGGGGACTTCGCCCGCCGCGCCTCCTTACCCGTGCGGGTGTCGACGGCGACGATCGCGTTGCGGTTGTCCTCCGGCTTCGTCTGCAGGAAGATCAGGTCCTGCCGCGCGGCCACCCCGGTGCAGGACTGCAGTCCGCGCAGGGAGAGTGTGAACGCGCACTCGGGCTCGATCTGGTCCTTCAGGTCGACCTGCGAGCGGACCGTCCCCTTGTCGAAGACGGCGATGTTCCACTTCTTGTCCTCCTCGTGCTGCGAGTACACGACGAGCGGGTTCATCGAGAAGACCTTGTCGATCTTCCAGCCGGCGGGCAGCTTCTTCGAGGACCAGAGCTCCTTGCCGGTCCTGGGGTCGACGCCGCGGAGCTGGTCGCGCGCCTCGTCGAAGCCGCAGGTCGTCACCTGGACCATGCTCGTCCGGTCGGCCGCGTGGCCGCCGAACCGGCACTCGCCCTCGGTCTTGTCCACCCACAGCTTCTTGCCGTCGGCGACGGAGAACGCGGTGGCGGCGGTGTCGCGGGTGACGACGGCGACGTCCGCGCTCTGGGTCAGCTCGCTGGAGAGGAAGCTGTCGAAGTCGCCCTCCTCGGGGACCTCCTTCTGCCAGCCGACCTTGCCGGTCCGCAGGTCGAGCTGCATGAGGTGGTCGCAGGCGTTGACGTTGTCCTTCAGCTCGCCGTACGACAGCACGACCCGGTCGTCCGCGGTGGCCTCGCGCGGCACCGCGCACAGCCCGCCCGGCAGCGCGGTGCCCCAGGCCTTCCTCCCGGTCTTCGCGTCGTAGCCGACGACCGCCTTGTAGGCGGCCTTGACGACGAGGCCGTTGGAGGTGGTGAAGCCGTGCGGGACGGACGCGCCGCCGCTCGGCACGTCCGGGGCGTTCACGGTGAACAGGACCTTCGCCTCACCCGGCTTGCGCTTGGCGTTGTAGTCCTGGTCGTCGTCCGGGTCGCCGCCGTCGCCGAGGCCGTCGCCCTTGTCGATGCTCGCCGACGGGCTCGGCTTCGCGTCCTCGGTCTGCTTCGCCACCGGCTTCTTCGGCGCGGGGTCGTCCCCGCCCGCCAGCGCGACGTACCCGCCGACGGCGGCGACGATCGCGACGGCGACGGCCGCGGCTACCAGCACGGGGCCGCGTCTGCGGCGGGGCGGTTCGCCGCCGCCGGTCGGGCCGGGGAACTGCTGCTGGGGGTAGCCGAACCCGCCGGCGGTGGGGGGCTGGGAGGAGCCGTACCCGCCGTTCGGAGGCTGCTGCGGGTAGCCGTACGCCCCGGGCTGCTGCGGCGGCGCCTGCGCGTACGGGTTGTCCGCGACCGGCTGCGCGGGCGGCTGGTGCGGGTAGCCGTACGGTCCCTGCTGCGGCGGCCGGGGCGGCTGCTCCGGCTCCTCCGGCGGCGTGTGCGGCTGCGACATCGGTGAGTTCCCCCTAGGGTGCCGGCCAGTGGCGTCGGGCCCGCCCCGGGCGCCGGCGCTGCATGGCGGCCCCGGTCCGCCGGGCCGGACCCCGGACGGAAAAGGCGCTCCTTTCTATCACTGCGGCCGAACACGACGCCGGACCGGTCGCTCACCTGTTCCCAAGGGAGAACCCCGCCGTGACGGCCTTGTGATGTGACGCGCGATCAGGCAGGACCGGCCTCCCGTCAAGGGGGTGCGCTGCTACGCCTCCTCGGCCAGTTCCAGCCAGCGCATCTCCAGTTCGTCCTTCTCGACGACGAGTTCGCGCAGTTCGGCGTCGAGGCCGGCGACCTTGCCGAAGTCGGTGGCGTTCGCCGCGATGTCGGCGTGGAGCCTCGTCTCGCGGTCGGCGAGCTTGGTGAGCTGCCGCTCGACCTTCTGCAGCTCCTTCTTCGCGGCCCGCTGGTCCGCGGCGGACACGGTCCGCACGGCGGGCGCCGCGGCGAGGACCGGCGGGGCGGGGGTCTGCGCGGCGACCACCTTGCGGCGGCGCTCCAGGTACTCGTCGACGCCGCGCGGCAGCATCCGCAGGCGGCCGTCCCCGAGCAGCGCCTGCACCGTGTCGGTGGTGCGCTCGACGAAGAACCGGTCGTGGGAGATCACGATCATCGACCCGGGCCACCCGTCGAGGAGGTCCTCCAGCTGGGTCAGGGTCTCGATGTCGAGGTCGTTGGTGGGCTCGTCGAGGAACAGGACGTTCGGCTCGTCCATGAGCAGCCGCAGGATCTGCAGACGGCGGCGCTCGCCGCCGGAGAGGTCGCCGACCGGCGTCCACTGCTTCTCCTTGCCGAAGCCGAACTGCTCACAGAGCTGACCGGCCGTCATCTCCCGGCCCTTGCCGAGGTCGACCCGGTCCCGTACCTGCTGCACCGCCTCCAGGACCCGCAGCTTCGGGTCCAGTTCGCCGACCTCCTGCGAGAGGTAGGCGAGCCGCACGGTCTTGCCCGCGGTGATCCGCCCGCCGGCCGGCTGCTCCTCGCCGCCGGTCCGCGCGGCCGCGGCGAGGGCGCGCAGGAGCGAGGTCTTGCCCGCGCCGTTCACCCCGACCAGGCCGATCCGGTCGCCGGGGCCGAGCTGCCAGGTGAGGTGCTCGATCAGCACCTTGGGGCCGGCCTGGACCGTCACGTCCTCCAGGTCGAATACGGTCTTCCCGAGCCGGGCGTTGGCGAACTTCATCAGCTCGCTGCGGTCGCGCGGCGGCGGCACGTCGGCGATCAGCTCGTTCGCCGCCTCGATGCGGTAGCGCGGCTTGGAGGTGCGGGCGGGGGCGCCGCGCCGCAGCCAGGCCAGCTCCTTGCGCATCAGGTTCTGCCGCTTGGCCTCCTCGGTCGCGGCGATCCGCTCCCGCTCGGCGCGCGCGAACACGTAGTCGCTGTAACCGCCCTCGTACTCGTGGACCGCGCCGCGCTGCACGTCCCACATGCGGGTGCAGACCTGGTCGAGGAACCACCGGTCGTGGGTCACGCACACCAGCGCGGACCGCCGGGCCTGGAGGTGCGCGGCCAGCCAGGCGATGCCCTCGACGTCGAGGTGGTTGGTCGGCTCGTCGAGCACGATCAGGTCCTGGTCGGCGATCAGCAGCTTCGCCAGCGCGATCCGCCGCCGCTCGCCGCCGGACAGCGGGCCGATGACCGTGTCGAGGCCCTGCGGGAAGCCCGGCAGGTCGAGCCCCCCGAAGAGGCCGGTCAGCACGTCGCGGATCTTCGCGTCGCCCGCCCACTCGTGGTCGGCGAGGTCCCCGATCACCTCGTGCCGGACGGTCGCCGCCGGGTCGAGCGAGTCGTGCTGGGTGAGCACGCCCATGTGGAGCCCGCCGACCTGCGTGACCCGCCCGCCGTCCGGCTCCTCCAGCTGCGCGAGCATCCGGATCAGCGTGGTCTTCCCGTCGCCGTTGCGCCCGACGACCCCGATCCGGTCCCCCTCGGACACGCCGAGCGAGACGCCGTCGAGCAGGGCCCGGGTTCCGTAGACCTTGCTGACGTTCTCGACGTTGACCAGATTGACGGCCATTTCACTCCTGTACGCGCGGGCGGATCGGCCTCCAGGGTACGGCTCGCCGGGAGGCCGTTGATCGCCTGCTCCGCCCGCGGTCGCGGGTCAGTCCCCGGTGGGTCAGCCGCTCCCGACGATCCGCGCGCCCCGGGCGGGCGAGGTGGCCGTGCGGGCCGTGCGGCAGGTGCCGGAGGCCTTCAGGGCGGCGGCGATCCGGTCGGCGGTCACCGCGTCGGGGGCGAGGTGGGCGGTGGTCGGTCCCGAGCCGGAGACGAGCGCGGCGAGCGCGCCGGCCGCGCGGCCCGCGCCGAGGGTGGCGGCCAGGGAGGGGCGCAGGCTGAGGGCGGCGGGCTGGAGGTCGTTGGAGAGGGCGGCCGCGAGCGCGTGCGGGTCACCGTCGCGCAGGGCCGCCAGCAGGGCGTCCGAGGCCTTCGGGGCCGGGACCTCGACGCCGGCCGCCGCGGCCATGCGGTCGAACTCGGCGTAGACGGCCGGCGTCGACAGGCCGCCGTCGGCGACCGCGAACACCCAGTGGAAGCCGTCGCCGCCGACCGGCAGCGCGGTCAGCACGTCGCCGCGGCCGGTGCCGAGCGCCGCGCCGCCGACCAGGCTGAACGGGACGTCGCTGCCGAGCTCCGCGCAGATCGCGAGCATCTCCTCGCGGGTCGCGCCGGTCCGCCACAGCGCGTCGCAGGCGAGCAGCGCGCCGGCCGCGTCCGCGCTGCCGCCGGCCATGCCGCCGGCGACGGGGATGTCCTTGGCGATGTGCAGGTGGACGTCCGGCTCGCGGCCGTACATCTCCGCCAGCGCGATCGCCGCGCGGGCCGCGAGGTTGGTGCGGTCGAGGGGGACGCGGGCGGCGTCGGGGCCGGAGCAGGTGATCCGCAGGCCGTCCGCGGGGGCCGCGGTGATCTCGTCGTACAGGCCGACGGCCAGGAACACGTTCGCGAGGTCGTGGAAGCCGTCGGACCGCACCCCGCCGACCGCGAGCTGCACGTTGACCTTGGCGGGGACGAGGACGGTGACGGAGTCCGCACCGCCGACCCCGGTGCGGGTGCTGCCGGTGCGGACCGCGTGGGCGACGGTCGCGGGGGTGGGCGCCGCGGGCGCCGCGTCGGGGCGCACGCGCACGGGGGTGGTGCGGTCGGGGGAGAAGGGGTCGTGGTGCTTCATCGTGCCGTGGCCTCCGCGATCCGGGCGAACTCCTCGACGGTCAGCGACTCGCCGCGGGCCTGCGGGGAGATGCCGGCCTTCACCAGCGCGGCCTCCGCCTCGGCGGCGGAGCCGGCCCAGCCGGCCAGCGCGGCGCGCAGCGTCTTGCGGCGCTGGGCGAACGCGGCGTCGACCACCGCGAAGACCTCCTGGCGGGAGGCGGTGGTGCGCACCGGTTCGGTGCGGCGGACCAGGGAGACGAGTCCGGAGTCGACGTTCGGCGCGGGCCAGAACACGTTCCGGCCGATGGCTCCGGCGCGCTTGACCTCCGCGTACCAGTTCGCCTTCACCGACGGGACGCCGTACACCTTGTTCCCCGGGCCGGCCGCGAGCCGGTCGGCGACCTCCGACTGCACCATGACGAGCGTGCGCTCGATGCTGGGGAAGCGCTCCAGCATGTGCAGGAGGACGGGCACGGCGACGTTGTACGGCAGGTTCGCCACGAGCGCGGTCGGCGGGGGGCCGGGGAGCTCGTCCACGAGCATCGCGTCGGAGTGCACCAGCGCGAAGCGGTCCGCGCGGTGCGGGAGGCGTGCGGTGACGGTCGCCGGGAGGGCCGCGGCAAGGGTGTCGTCGATCTCCACGGCGACGACCCGGTCCGCGGCGTCGAGCAGCGCGAGGGTCAGGGAGCCGAGGCCCGGGCCGACCTCGACGACGACGTCGTCCGGGCGGACGGCGGCGACGCGCACGATCCTGCGGACCGTGTTCGCGTCGATGACGAAGTTCTGCCCCCGCTGCTTGGTCGGGCGCACGCCCAGCGTCGCGGCGAGATCACGGATGTCGGCGGGACCGAGGAGGTTGTCGTCGGGACGGTCTGGCTCGGTGCGGTCGGGCTCGGGGCTGCTCACCGGTTCAGGGTATCCAGCCCACGCCGCCTCCCTCGCTGCGCCCGGCGCAGCGTCGTCCGCGCCCGCTACGGTCGGCCCCCGCGGCGGAGCCGCACTCCGGGCACTCAGCCGTGCAGCCGCGCCCCGCAGTGCGGCCAGGGCCCCGCGCCCCGCTGCACGTACAACTTCTTCGCCCGGAACGTCTGCTCCGCCGCCGACGCGTCCTGGGGCCGCCCGGAGCCCCCCTGCGCCTGCCACGTGCCGACGTCGAACTGGTACAGGCCGCCGTAGGTGCCGGACGGGTCGACCGCGTCGGGCCGCCCGCCCGACTCGCACGCGGCGAGCGCGCCCCAGTTGAGCCCGTCCGCGCCCGCGACGGACGTGGGCGCGGGCTTGGTGCCGATCCGCACGACGCGGTCGACGGGCGCGGAGACCAGCTCGGAGGAGACCCGCCGCGGCTTCTCCCGCACGCCGTTGACGGTCCGCAGCGCGTAGACGACCCGGCGGACGCCGTACGCCCCGGCCTGGGTGACGACCTCCGTGCCCGCGAGGACGGAGTCGTCGCGGACCTCGCGGACCTCGTAGGGGACGCGCTCCTCGACGACCTCGCGCGACCCCGTGATCCGCATGACGGTGACGGTCTGCCCGTCGCGCGGGAAGCTGTCGGGCGCGACGGACGTGGTGTCCTCGCCGCGGAGGGTGATCCCGGCCTCCTCGATCACCTCGCGGACGGTCGCCGCGTTGGTGCGGACGGTCCGCTCCCGTCCATCGGCCATGACGGTGACGGCCCGCTCCGTGCGCACGTCGAGGCGGACGCCGGCCCGCGAGATCCGCTCGGACCGCGAGGTCGAGACGTACGCGCCCTCACCGCGCACGCCGAGCTGCCGCAGCGCCCCGCCGACGGTGTCCGCGGTGGTCCAGACCCGGCGCGGCTGCCCGTCGAGGGTGAGCTGGACGGGCCGGCCGTAGCGGACGACGACGCGGTCGCCGGCGGCGAGGGCGGTGCCGGGCGCGGGGGCGACGATGTCGTGCTCGCCGAACGCGACGCCCTCGTCGGCGAGCAGCTCGGTGACGTCGTCGGCGAAGGTGTGCAGGGTGCGGGGCTGCCCGTCGACGCTGAGCTCGACGGTCTTGTCGCTGGCGACGAACGCGGAGGTGCCGCCGGCGAGGAACGCCACGACGAGGGCCTGCGGGAGGATCCGCCGCGCCCCCTCGGGCCGGTCCGCGGCGGGCCTGCGCCGCCCGCCGGCCGCCCGCCGCGCCTCGGCCCGCCCGCCGGACGGCCGCGTCTCGTAGGCCGGCCGGTAGGTGTCGGACCCGCCGGACGTGTACGGAACCGTTTCGTACGTGGCGGAGGGGTACGACACCGTTTCGTACGGCTGCGCGGCGTACGACACCGTTTCGTACACCGGCTCGTACGGCCCGGGCACCCGCGGCAGCTCCTCCGTGGCCGTGGGCGCGGCGTGATCGGGGCGGGCGGGGTCCCAACTGTCCTGCGGATGGCTCACGACGCTCCAGGTGACCGGCCGGTGGGAGTGCTGCGGCCGCGGAGACTAGCGGAGCCGTCGTCACGCCACAAAGCGGCGCGGTGACACGGAGCGACGATCAGTAGCCGAACGCCCGCGCCGTGTTCTCCGCCAGCGCCGTCGCCATCTGGTCCTCCCGCAGTCCGCGCACCGCGGCCATCGCCCGGACGGTGACCGGAATCAGGTACGGCGCGTTGGGCCGTCCGCGGTACGGGGCGGGGGTCAGGAACGGCGCGTCGGTCTCGACGAGGACGAGCTCCAGGGGGGCCACGGCGAGCGCGTCGCGCAGCGGCTGCGCGTTCTTGAAGGTCATGTTCCCGGCGAACGACATGTAGTAGCCGTTCCGGGCGCAGATCTCGGCCATGGCGGCGTCGCCGGAGTAGCAGTGGAAGACGGTCCGCTCGGGCGCGCCCTCCTCCTTGAGGACCCGCAGCACATCGGCGTGCGCCTCGCGGTCGTGGATGACGAGCGCCTTGCCGTGCCGCTTCGCCATCTCGATGTGGGCGCGGAAGGAGCGCTCCTGGGCGGCCTTGCCGTCGTCCCCGGTGCGGAAGTGGTCCAGGCCGGTCTCGCCGACGGCGAGGACCTGCGGGAGGGCGGCGAGCCGGTCGATCTCGGCCAGCGCCTCGTCGAGCGCGGAATCGCCGCCCGGCGTCCTCGCCCCCTGCCGCGACCAGCCGTCGGGGTCACCGTGGACGATCCGGGGGGCCTCGTTCGGGTGCAGCGCGACCGCCGCGTGCACGGCCTCGTACGCCGCCGCCGTCTCCGCCGCCCACCGCGACCCGGCCAGGTCGCAGCCGACCTGGACGACCGTCGTCACGCCCACCGAGGCGGCCTTCGCGAGGCTCGCCTCGACGGACGCGTCCTGCATGTCGAGGTGGGTGTGCGAGTCGGCGACCGCCACCGGAAGGGGTTCCGGCAGCGGCGGTGCGGCGTCCTTGGAGGTCATGGGGACGATCCTACGAGCCCGCCGTCGGGGCCCGGCGGGCTCGTAGGGGGACCGGGGACCGGCGCGGGGTCAGGCGCTCCTGCGGTGGAAGAGGTCCGAGAGGTGCCAGGAGGTGCGTCCGACCCGCTCCCCCGCCGCGGCGCTCACCGGCGGCCCGGCGACCGACGGCTCGGGGAGGGTGCCGCGGGCGGTCGGGACGGAGCGCAGGCGGTCGTTGGCGGCGGTGACCTGGCCGGCGCGCAGGGTGCGCACGAGGTGCCCGCCGCAGTTGAAGCAGGTCGGACGGGTCAGCGGGGACGGCACCCGCTCGCCGTCGGCGTAGTAGACGGCGTGCTCGCGGCCGGTGGTGGGGTCGATGCGGTGCTCGATGGCGTAGGTCTGCTCCCAGCCGTGCCCGCAGCGCATGCAGGCGAAGGCGTACGACTCGTGGACGTCGGCTGTGGTGTCACTCATGGGCCAGCTCCTCAGGTCCCCGCTGTGCGTGTTGCTTCCTTTCCAGTGGACTCCTCGGGGCGCGGATCCGCGACAGAGCTGTGCGATGTTGGACGGGACTTGGCCCCGTCATGGGCTGCGCGGCCGGCCGGCGGTCCGGAACTTTGCACTCCGGCCTTCCTGGCATATACGCGGTATATGAGCGCTTTACCCTGCGGGTCGGTCGTTTTCCGCGTTCTTTGCCGCGTTTTTCGAGGCCACCACCGCATCGAACACGTCCCGCTTGGGCAGTCCCGCCTCGGCGGCGACCGCCGCGATCGCCTCCTTGCGCCGCTCCCCCGCCTCCTCGCGCACCCGCACCCGCCGCACCAGCTCCTCCGGGGTGAGCTCGCCGGCCGGCTTCTCCCCCGCCCCCTCGACGACGACGGTGATCTCGCCGCGCACCCCGTCCTTCGCCCACTCGGCCAGCTCCCGCAGCGGCCCGCGCCTGACCTCCTCGTAGGTCTTCGTCAGCTCCCGGCAGACCGCGGCGCGCCGGTCGCCGCCGAAGACCTCGGCCATCGCGGCGAGGGTGTCGTCGATGCGGTGCGGGGCCTCGAAGTAGACGAGCGTGCGGCGGTCCCGGGCGACCTCGCGGAGCCGGCCGAGCCGCTCGCCGGCCTTGCGGGGCAGGAAGCCCTCGAAGCAGAACCGGTCCACCGGCAGCCCGGACAGCGCGAGCGCGGTGAGGACGGCGGACGGGCCCGGCACGGCGGTGACCTTGATGTCGTGCTCGACGCACGCGGCGACCAGCCGGAACCCGGGGTCGGACACCGACGGCATCCCGGCGTCCGTCACGAGCAGCACCCGGGAGCCCTCGCGCAGCGCCTCGACCAGCTCGGGGGTGCGCGCGGACTCGTTGCCCTCGAAGTAGGAGACCACCCGGCCCGTGGTGTGCACGCCGAGCGCCTGGGTGAGGCGACGCAGCCGGCGGGTGTCCTCGGCGGCGATCACGTCCGCCCGCTCCAGCTCGGCGGCCAGCCGCGGCGGGGCGTCGGCGGTGTCGCCGATGGGGGTTCCTGCGAGTACGAGGGTTCCAGTCACGTGACCATCCTCCCAGCCGCGGGGGCGGGGTGCGGGGGCGCGGTGCCGGTCGGCGGGAGGGTGGTGCGGGGCCGGTGGGGCGGGAGGTGCGCGGCCGGAGGCGCGGGCGGGCCGCGGCCGGAGGGGCACCGGGTCCGCGGCCGGTGGGGCGGGTGGTGCGGGAGCCGCCGGCGTCGACGTTCCCCCACATGCCCGGACGGGGCACGGGACGTGGCCGGGCCCGTTCCCTACGATGACCCGGTGACCAGTACCGCGTCATCGACCGACGCCGCAGCCGAGGCCCCCCTGGACCCCGCCGCGGGCGGCCCCGGCCCGCAGCCTCCCGCCTGGCAGCACCGGCTGCGCCGGTTCGGGTACGTGGCCGGCCCGGTGGAGGGCGTGCGCGAGCGGCTGCGGCCGCCGTACAACCGGCCGGGTCCGGGCGTCTGGCGGCTCCTCGGCGTCTCCCCGGACCGCGCCGAGCGGCTGGTCCGCGCCTCGGCCTGGGGCGGCCCGCTGCTCGTCGCGCTCGTCGCGGGGGTGCTGCGGTTCTGGAACCTCGGCAGCCCGCACGCGGTGATATTCGACGAGACGTACTACGCGAAGGACGCCTGGGGCCTGCTGCGGCACGGCTACGAGGTCGACTGGGCCGAGAACGCCAACAAGCTCATCCTCGCCGACCCGTCGAAGGTCACCGCCGGCACCGAGCACGCGTACGTCGTGCACCCGCCGGTCGGCAAGTGGGTCATCGCGCTCGGCGAGGGGATGTTCGGCCTCGACCCGTTCGGCTGGCGGTTCATGACGGCGCTGCTCGGCACGCTGTCGGTGCTGATGCTGTGCCGGATCGGCCGGCGGCTCTTCCGCTCGACGTTCCTCGGCTGCCTGGCGGGCGCGCTGCTCGCCGTCGACGGCCTGCACTTCGTGATGAGCCGCACCGCGCTGCTCGACCTGGTGCTGATGTTCTTCGTGCTGGCCGCGTTCGGGGCGCTGCTGGTCGACCGCGACCACGCGCGCGCCCGGCTCGCCGCGGCGCTGCCCGTCGACGCGGACGGCCGGGCCCGGCCCGACCGGGCCACCGCGGACCTGCTGCGGCTGGGGTGGCGGCCGTGGCGGCTGGTGGCGGGCGTCTGCCTGGGGCTGGCGTTCGGCACGAAGTGGAACGGTGCGATCTATCTGGCCGCGTTCGGGCTGCTCACCGTCCTGTGGGACGTCGGCGCGCGCCGGGTCGCCGGGTCGCGCACCCCGTACCTCGCGGTCCTCAAGCGCGACGTGCTGCCCGCGTTCCTGCTGACCGTGCCGGTCGCGCTGGTGACCTACCTCGTGAGCTGGACCGGGTGGATCGCCACCAAGGGCGGCTACTACCGGGACTGGGCGACGACGGCGGGCAAGGACACGGAGTGGGGCTTCCTGCCCGACTGGCTGCGCAGCCTGTGGCACTACGAGACCCAGGTCTGGAACTTCCACGTCGGGCTCACCGACCCGCACCGCTACCAGTCCAACCCGTGGGCCTGGCTCGTCGACGCCCGCCCCGTCTCGTTCTTCTACGAGTCGCCCAAGCCCGGCGTGGACGGCTGCCCCGCGTCCGCCTCCGGGGAATGCGCCCGCGAGGTCCTCGCCCTCGGCACGCCCCTGCTGTGGTGGGCGGCCTGCGTCGCCGTCCTCTACGTCCTGTGGCGCTGGGCCTTCCGCCGCGACTGGCGCGCCGGCGCGATCGCCTGCGGCGTCGCCGCGGGCTACCTCCCCTGGTTCCAGTACCAGGAACGCACCATCTTCTCCTTCTACGCCGTCGTCTTCGTCCCCTTCCTCTGCCTCGCCGTCACCATGCTGGTCGGCGCCCTCCTCGGCCCCCGCACCTCCACCGAACTCCGCCGCACCACCGGCGCCATCGCCGCCGGCGTCCTCGTCCTCCTCATCATCTGGAACTTCATCTACTTCTGGCCGATCTACACCGGCACCTCGATCCCCTACGACTCCTGGCAGAACCGCATGTGGCTGGACACCTGGGTCTAGCTGCGCGGCCCTACGGGTGCCTGTGGGAACCTCGGCGCATGATTCCCGAGCACCCCGTTCGCGCGGCCGTACTGAGCGCGATGGCCACCGTCGCAGCGGCCTCACTCGCCGCATGCGGAGGGGATGACCCCTCGTCCGGCGGCCGCGGCATCAGCAACGCCCCCTACAAGGGGGGCGTTTCACGGGTTCCCGAGAGTGAGCGTCAGGAGCCGGAGGGGCCGATCAGAGGAATGACTCTGCACGGCCGAGAACTCGACGTCGCGGACTTCCGGGGCGAGGTTGTCGTCATCAACGTGTGGGGTTCGTGGTGCCCTCCGTGCCGGGCCGAGGCGCCGTATCTCGACAACGTCGCCAGGGACATGAAGAGCAAGGGGGTGCGGTTCGTCGGCATCAATACGCGCGATGGCGAAAAGGCGCCGGCAAAGGCGTTTGAAGAGGAGTACGACATCTCGTATCCGAGCCTGTACGACCCCGCCGGAAAGCTGCTGCTCTCAGCATTTCCGAAAGGCACGCTCAACACACAGGCACTTCCCGTCACCCTCACTCTGGACAGGGAAGGAAGGATCGCCGGCAGGGCGCTGGGAGGGGTGGACGAGGCCAAGCTGCGCTCGATGATCGACCCTCTGCTCGAAGGCGATTGAACCCTCTGGACGGCAGCGGGTCACAGGTCGCCCATGCCGACGCAGGTTCGCTTCTGCTGAAGCCAGGACACGGCGGCGTTGACGTCCACCAGGGCCCCGGTGGCCTCCTCGGGAGCGCCTGAGTACGTCAGCTCGACGGCGGGTGAGCGCCCGTATGTCGTGAAGGCCGCCACGCCCTCCTTCTCCAGCCTCTTCTCATCGAGAACCCAGTCGACACCGTTCGCGTTCACGCAGGGGTCGACCGTGGGCGGAATCTCTCCCACACCGCAACGGAGAATGATCCGCCCGTCTCCCCAGGACGCAACCCCCTGGCGAGCCGCACCGTCGAGGGAATCACCCAGCGTCTCCTCAGGGACGTTCTTCCCTACTTCCCTGCACGGCCCTGAGGACCCGAGCGGGGCCGGGTCCGTCTCAGCGCTTCGGGTCCAAATTGAAACCCCCGCACTTGCCGCTCCCAGCGTGCACAGCGATGCGACGATCACCAGCAACCTGCGCCCAGGCGACGAGGAACCGAGCGACATACCGTACCTCCGGAACGAAATGCAGGAAAAGGGTGATGTGCGCGCTTCGGTCGGGCGAGAGTCACGCCACCGGTCGAAGGTACTCGCCTCCCCGACGCACGGCCCGGAGCCGTGCAGGGGCGACGAGGTCGGGCTCGTGGTCTGAGGGTGTGCCTGGAGGGGCTGGTCAGCCGGCGGTGAGGATGAGGGTGGTGCCGAGGGTGAGGAGGGTGGTGGCGGCGATGCGGGGGGTGCCGAAGCGTTCGTGGAAGAAGAGGGCGCCGATGGCGGCGCCGATGATGACGGAGGACTCGCGGAGGGCGGCGACGGGGGCCAGCGGGGCGCGGGTCTGGGCCCACAGGACGAGGCCGTAGGCGAGCATGGAGAGCGCCGCGCCGGCGAGGCCGCGCGCGGCGTGGGGGCGGAGGGCCGTCCACAGCGCGCCGCGGTGGACGCGGAACGCCCAGGCGGGGATGAGGACGCCCTCGAGGACCATCAGCCACGCGATGTAGCCGAGCGGGGTGCCGGACGCCCGGACGCCGACGCCGTCGACGACCGTGTACGCGGCGATGGACAGCCCCGTCGCGACGGCCGCGGCGAGCGCCGGCCAGTGCGGCCGGCTGCCCCGCAGCCCCCACAGCGCGACCCCGCTCAGCCCCGCGGAGGCGAGCGCGACCCCGGCGAGCGCGAGCCCGCTCAGCGACTCGCCGACGAGGAGCACCGCGGCGGCGGTGACGACGAGCGGCGCCGTACCCCGTGCGATCGGGTACACCTGGCCGAAGTCGCCGAGGCTGAACGACCGCATCAGCAGCATCTGGTAGCCGACGTGCAGCAGCGCCGAGACGGCCAGGTACGGCCACGCCCCACCCGCCGGCAGCGGCGCGAAGCAGGCGACGACCGCGCCGAGGACCGCCGCGCCGCCGCCGATGAGCGTGAAGGCGACCAGTTGGTCGCGGATGGTGTGCGCGAGCGCGTTCCAGACGGCGTGCGCGACCGCGGCGGCCAGGACGGCCGCGACGACCAGCGGGGTCACGCGCCGGGCTCGTCCCCCGCGGCCCCGGCGGCGCGCCCGGCCGGAACGTGCGCGGCGGACCCGTCGGGCACGGGCCCGTCGGGAGCGTCGGGCGCGGCGGGCGCGGCGGGTGCGGCGGGCGCGGGAGCGTCGGGCGCGGCGGGTGCGGCGGGCGCGGGAGCGTCGGGCGCGGCGGAGACGGCGGAGGACCCGCCCGCCGCATCCTCCCCAGCCGGCCGCTCGCGGACGTCCGCGACCGTCGCCCCCGCGTGCGCGACCAGCGTGTCCGGGGCCATCGCGAAGACCGAGTGCGGGGTGCCCGCCGCCGCCCACACCTCGTCGTGGGCGAGCAGCGCCCGGTCGGCGAGGACGCGGGTGCGCGTGCGGTGGCCGAACGGCGGGACACCGCCGATCGCGTACCCGGTGGTCTCGCGGACGACCGCCGCGTCCGCGCGCCCGACCTTCGCCGCGCCCAGCTCCACCCGCACCCGCTCGACGTCGACCCGCGAGGCGCCGTCCATCAGGACGAGCACGGGCTCCCCGTCCGCCGCGAAGATCAGCGACTTGACGATCTGGCTGAGCTCGCAGCCGACGGCCGCGGCGGCGTCGACGGCGGTGCGGGTGCCGTCGGGGAACCGCCGCACCTCCACCCCGTCGATGCCGAGGGTGCTCAGGGCCTCGGCGAAGCGGGGGTGCGCGGCGAAGGCGATGTCAGCAGTGTCGTCCGAAGTGCTCATGTCCGCACGCTAGCGAGGGGGGCGGGCGCGGGTCGAACCCGTTCCGCGGACCGGACGGTCGCCCGCGGGCCCGCGCGAAACGACCCCGGCGGCCTCCGCCGGAGCCCGGATCACCGCCGCGCGGGCGACGGCCGGGCGACGGCCGGGCGACCAGGACCGGACGCCGTCGACCGCGCGACCACGTGGCTCCGGCGGGCACCCCCGGATCCACCGCGGCGAGCGCCCCGCGCCACCGTCCCGGACCCCCTCAGCTCCCCGCCCGCAGCACGTCCGCCACGATCGGCCCCGCCGCGTCGCTGCCGTGCCCGCCGTCCTGGACGAGGGCCGCCGCGGAGACGGAGTTGCGGTAACCGACGAACCAGCTGTCCGACGTCGCGCTCGTGGCGACCTCCGCCGAACCCGTCTTCGCGCCGACGTCCCCGCCGAGCCCGCTCATGACCTGCTGTCCGGTGCCGCTGACGGCGGTGCGCCGCATCATGTCCCGCAACTGCTGCGCGGTGGACCACTTCAGCTGCTGCCGCGAGGCGACGTCGCGGCCGTCGAGGGACTTCGGGACGATCACCGGCTGCCGGAAGCCGCCGGACTTGACCGTCGCCGCGACCGACGCGATGTTCAGCGGGCTCATCTGGACCTTGCCCTGCCCGATCAGCGCGGCGGCGGTGTCCGGGCCGGGGGTGACGGGGACGCTGCCGTCGAAGGACGGGATGCCGGTCGACCAGTCGTCGCGGCCGAGGCCGAAGTAGCGGTCCGCCTCGGTCGTCAGCGAGTCCGCACCGATCGTGTCCGCGAACTTGATGAAGGACGTGTTGCAGGAACGGGAGAAGCCCTCCGCGAGAGTGGAGTCGTCGTTGGGATCGAGCCCCTTGAGGTTGGCGAACGTCTGCCCCTCGGACACCGCCGTCATCGGGCAGGGCGCCGGTCCCTGCGCGGATGTCTGCCCGGTGTCGATCAGCATCGCCGCGGACACGATCTTCATCACCGAACCCGGCGCCACCTGCCCCTCGAACGCCGCGTTGAACTCGTCGTCCCGGTTGTTCGCCACCGCCAGGACCCCGCCCGTGTTCACGTCCAGCGCCACCACCGACGCCTGCGGGAACCTCTTGACCGCCTTCTCCGCCGCGGTCTGGACGTTCGCGCTGAGCGTCGTCCTCAGCTCCCCCGCCCTGCCCTTGCGCAGGGTGACGAGCGTCCGGTCGGGCCGCTCGGCGTCGACCGTGTCGTGCACGGCCAGCTCGATCCCGTTGGTCCCGCCGGCCTTCGCGCCGTACCGCTTGCGGAGCTCGGCGAGGACGGGGGCGAGCGACGGGTGGTCCTTCGCGTCGAGGACGGCCCCGTTGCGGTCGACGGCCCGGACGTCCGGCGCGTCGGCCTCGCCCGTGGTCAGGACGTCGTTCGCGCCGAGGTCCGGGTGCAGGACGGCGGGCTTCCAGTCGACGAGCGCCCGCCCGGTGGTCACACCGCGGACGAACGAGGCCTCCGAGGCGTACTTCAGCGGCTTGGTCACGCCGTCGTACGACACCTTCGCGGCGACGGTGAACGGCACGGTCGTGCCGGACGCCTTGCCGGGCGTGATCCGCACGTCGGTGAGGTGCGCGTCGCCGAAGTAGGCGTCGAGGCCGGCCGTGGCGCTCGCGCCGTTGTCGGTGAGGGCGGCCGCCACCTCCACCTCCCCCTTCGCCCACGCGGCGAAGAAGGCCTTGGAGACGGCCGCGACCTCGTCGCCGGTGACCGGTCCCGACCCCTTGCGGGTCGCCGCGGCCTGCACGGTCGAGTCGCCGTCACCCCCGCCGCTTCCGCCGCCCCCGTCGAGCGCGGTGTAGATGTTGAACATTCCGTACCCCGCGCCGCCGAGCAGAATGCTCAGCGCGCCGCCGACGACGGCGGCCTTTGCACCGTTTCGCATGGGTGCGATCCCCTCCCCAGGAGCCCTCCTGATCCCCCGCGTCCGTAGTTGAACACGTTCAAGAGGCTGTACATCGCACCCTAGACCACCCGTTCGATGGTTCGCCAGGGCAACAAGCGTCGATCCGGTAACCGCTTACCGGCCACTCACTCCCCGGCCAGCAGCACCTGCCGCACCACGGGACCGGCGTTCAACCCGCCGCGGCCCGCGCCCTGGACGACCGCCGCGGCGGCGACGTCCCCGCGCCACGCGGTGAACCAGGCGTTGGGCTTCTTCTGCCCGTCGACCTCCGCCGAGCCGGTCTTCGCTCCGACGTCGTCGCCGAGCCCGGCCATCGGCTCGGCGGCGCTGCCGTACTTCGCGGTGTACGTGAGCAGGGCCTTGAGCTGCGACTTCGTCGAGGGCTGCATGGCGCGCGGCGCGGTGGCGATGTCGCGGTCGTCGAGCGAGGGGGAGACCAGATAGGGCATCGCGAACGTGCCGGTCTTGGCGGTGGCGATCACCGAGACCATGTCGAGGGGGTTCATCCGCACCCCGCCCTGCCCGATCAGCGAGGCGGCCTTGGGCGCGTCCTTCTGGACCGGGACCGCGCCGTCGAAGGTCGGCACGCCGGTGGCCCAGTCGTCGCGGCCGAGCCCGAAGACGTCGCGGGCCTGCTCGGTCAGGTCGTCGTCGGCCAGCTCGCCGGCCTGGCTGATGAAGGCGGTGTTGCAGGAGCGGCCGAAGCTGTCGCGGAACGTGCCGCCCTTGATCTCGAACTTCTCGAGGTTCTGGAACTTCCAGCCCCCGTAGCTGGAGTACTTGGGGCACGGGTGCGGGCCGTCGGCCGTCGCGAGGCCCTTGTCGAGCAGCAGCGAGGCGGTGACGATCTTCATCGTGGAGCCGGGGGCGAGCGAGCCCTGCAGCGCGGTGTTGAAGCCGTCCGGCTCGGAGTTGGCGACCGCGAGGATCTCGCCGGTGCTGGGCCTCAGGGCGACGAGGGAGGTCTTCGGCTTGGCGGCGACGGCCTTCTCCGCGGCGGCCTGGACCGCCGGGTCGATCGTCGTCTCCAGGGTGCCGGCCTTGCCCTCGGAGACCCTGAACAGCGTCTTCGGCTCGCCCTTGTCGTCGGCCTTCCTGATGTACGTCTCGACGCTCGGCGTGCCGCCGGCGCGCTCGCCGTACGTCTTGCCGAGCGCCTTGGCGACGGTCGTGAGCGAGGGGTACTTCGCCGGCGTCAGCTCGCCGCCGTCGCGGTCCACCGCCTTGACGGGGAACGACGCCTCCTCGGTGACGAGCGTGTCCCCGCGCTTCAGGTCCGGGTGGAGGACGGCGGGCGACCAGCGCACCAGCGCGTCGCCCGTCGGCGAGTCCCGGACGACCTCCAGGGAGCCGTCGTACGCCCAGTCCCCCGCGACCGCGGAGTCCGTCCGGTCCCCCGACCTCGCGTACTCGACGCGCGCCTCGACGCGGAACGGGACGGTCTCCCCGTCCGCCGCCGCCGGCTCGATCGCCGCCTTCACGACGTGCGCGTCCTCGCGGTACGACTTCAGGGCGGCCTTCGCCGCGGCCTCGTCGTCGGTCAGCGCCGCCGCGGCCCCGTCGTCGCCCTTCGCCCACGCGGCGAGGAACTCCTCGGCGGTGGTGCGGATCTCGTCCGCCTGCAGCGGACCGCTGCCCTTGGGGCCGCCGTCGCCGTCGGCCTGCCGGACGGCCGACGGCCCGTCCGAGCCGCCGCCGTCGCTGACGAGCGCGTACGCCCCGTACCCGAGCCCGCCCATGACCACGGCGAAGACCCCGCCGATCACGGCGTTCTTTGCCCCATTGCGCATCGTGCTGTCCTTCCCCACACAGGGGTTCGCACTCTATGCGCTCACCCCCGCACGAGAAGAACCGCCCGTCACCTGTTACGGGCCCGGTACGTACGGGTGTTCGCACGCGGGCGCGGGGGCGGACGGCGCGGTCAGTCCGGCAGCGAGGCGAGCGAGGTGCGCAGGGCGCGGACCAGGGACTGGGCGCGGGGGTCGGAGGTGACGGAGGTGCGGAAGCCGTTGGTGACGTAGGCGAGGGACGTGCCGGAGTCCGGGTCGGCGAGGGCGAGGGTGCCGCCGCGGCCGGGGTGGCCGAAGGAGCCGGGGCCGAGCAGGGGGGAGGCGGGGGCGTGGAGCATGTAGCCGAGGCCGAAGCGGGTGGGGACGAGCAGGACGCGGTCGGGCCCCGCGGCGTCCTCGGTGCGGGCGAGGGTGAGGGTGGCGGGGGCGAAGAGGCGGTGCCCGTCGACGTCGCCGATGAGGGCGGCGTAGAAGCGGGAGAGGGCGCGGGCGGTCGCGACGCCGTTCGAGGCGGGGAGTTCGGCCGCGCGGTACGACGGCGCGTTCTCGTCGGGCAGCGGCCGGATCGCGGCGAACGCGCGCGAGGTGAGCGAGGCGGGGTCCGCGTAGGCGTCGGTCACCGCGCGCTTGGGGCGCAGCCGGAGCGCGCCGGGGGCCTCGGCGGGCGGCGGGTCGAGGGGCGCGACGCGCCCGACGCGGTGGGCCTCGTCGTCGGGGAGGCCGATCCACAGGTCGAGGCCGAGCGGGCGGGCGATCTCCTCGGCGACCCAGCGTCCGATGGTGCGGCCGGTGACCCGCAGGGTCAGCTCGGCGAGCAGCCAGCTGTAGGTGTGCGCGTGGTAGCCGTGGACCGTGCCCGGCTCCCAGAACGGGGCCTGCGCGGCGACGGCCCGCGGCCCCGAGACGCCGTCCGCGGCCTCGGCGGGGGTCAGCGGCCGGTCGAGCGCGGGGACGCCGGCCCGGTGGGCGAGCAGGTGGCGGACGAGGACGCGCTCCTTGCCGCCGGCCTTGAACTCCGGCCAGTACGTGGAGACCGGCGCGTCCAGGTCGAGGTGGCCGCGCTGGTGCAGCAGCAGCGGGACGGCCGCGGCGACGCCCTTGGTCGCCGAGCGGACGACCTGCGCGGTGTCGACCGCCCAGGGCGCGTCCCCGCGCGGGTCGCGGACGCCCGCCCACAGGTCGGCGACCTTGACGCCCCGGTGGTGCACGGCGAGCGCCGCGCCCCGCTCGCCGAGGTGGGTGAAGTTCCGCGCGAAGGCGTCCCGCAGCGGCTCGAACCCGGGCGCGACGCCGCCGCGGACGTCGACGGCCCCGGGCGCGCCGGCCGTACGGGGCGCCGCCCCGCCGCGGGCCCCCTCGCCCCGGACGTCCCCCGCCTCCCGGCCCTGCTGACTCACCGCGCACTCCCGTTCCGTCCGCCCCGGTCGCGGCGGCGTCTTCCATGGTGCATCACGCCACTGACAGCGCTCAGCGCGGGACGGCGAACCCGTAGGGGAGCTCCAGGCGGTGGGTGGCCATCAGCCCGGCGTCGGAGAGCAGCTCCCCCGTGGGCCCGTCCGCGGCGATGACGCCGTCGCTGAGGACCAGCGCGCGCGGGCAGAGTTCGAGCGCGTACGGCAGGTCGTGGGTGACCATGAGGACGGTGACGTCCAACGCCCGCAGGATGTCCGCGAGTTCGCGTCGCGACGCCGGGTCGAGGTTGGAGGAGGGCTCGTCCAGGACGAGGATCTCCGGCCGCATCGCGAGCACGGTCGCGACGGCGACCCTGCGCCGCTGCCCGAAGGACAGGTGGTGGGGCGGCCGGGCGGCGAACTCCGCCATCCCGACCTGTTCGAGCGCCTCGACGACCCGCGCCTCCAGCTCCGCGCCCTTGAGCCCCGCCGCGGCGGGTCCGAAGGCGACGTCCTCGCGCACGGTGGGCATGAACAGCTGGTCGTCGGGGTCCTGGAAGACGATGCCGACCCGGCGGCGGATCTCCGCCATGTGCTCCCTGCCGACCGGCAGTCCCGCGACCCGCACGCTGCCGGCGCCCGCCTCCAGGATGCCGTTGAGGTGCAGCACGAGGGTGGTCTTGCCCGCCCCGTTCGGGCCGAGCAGGGCGACCCGCTCGCCGCGTTCGACGCGGAGATCGACACCGAAGAGGGCCTGGTGGCCGTCGGGGTACGCGTAGGCGAGCCCGGCGACCTCCAGGGAGGGGGCGCCGCCGGACGCGGCGGGAGCATCGTTCGTCACAGCGTCCATCCCAGCAGACACACCGCCAGCGCCGCACCCGGGAGGGTCAGCGCGTACGTCCACTGCGCGCGCGAGGCGGTGACCTCGTCGATGACCGGCATGGTGCCGGCGTACCCGCGGCTGATCATCGCGAGGTGGACCCGCTCGCCGCGCTCGTAGGAGCGGATGAACAGCGCGCCGGCGGTCTTCGCGAGGACCCCCCAGTGGCGGACGCCGGTCGCCTCGAAGCCGCGGGAGCGGCGGGCGACGGACATCCTGCGGAGCTCGTCGGTGATCACGTCGCCGTAGCGGAGCATGAAGGAGGCGATCTGCACGAGCAGCGGGGGCAGCTTGAGCCGCTGGAGGCCGAGGAGCAGCGCGCGCAGCTCGGTGGTGGAGGCGAGGATCACCGACGCCGCGACGCCCAGGGTGCCCTTGGCGAGCACGTTCCAGGCCCCCCAGAGGCCGTTCTCGCTCAGGGCCAGTCCTAGGACCTCGGTCTTCGGGCCCGTCGCGACGAACGGCAGCAGCACGGCGAAGGCGACGAACGGGATCTCGACCAGCATCCGCTTCAGCAGGTGGCCGGCCGGGATGCGGGCCAGCGCGGCGACCCCCGCGAGCGCGACCGCGTAGAGCCCGAAGGCCCAGACCGCCTCGCGCGGCGTGGAGACGACCACGAGCACGAAGGCGAGGACGGCGGCGAGCTTGCAGTGCGGGGGCAGCTCGTGGACCGGCGAGACGCCGTGCCGGTAGAGCTGGTGCGCGTGACCCGCTCCCATGTCAGACGCCGGCCCGTTCGCGCTGGGCCTCCGGCGCCGCGTCCTCGTCCCGGCGGCGCTTGACCGCCCAGAAGACCCCGCTGCCGACGGCGATGGTCGCGCCGACGCCGATGACGCCCGCGAGCCCGCCGGAGAGTCGGGCGTCAGCGATGTCGCCGACGCCGTAGTCGGCGAGCGGCGAGTCGGCGCTCGCGTGGTCCTCGACCTTCTTGTCGATGCCTTGGTCGGCGGCGACCTTCTCCAGGCCGTCGGGGTTGGCGGAGGCGTAGAACGAGACGACGCCGGCGAGCAGCAGCGCGAGCCCCAGGCCGGCGGCCCAGACGCCGCGCACGGAGCGGGCCGGGCGGGCGGCGGTGGCGGCCGGGGCCGCGGTCCGGCGGGCGGCGGGGGCGGCGTCGACCAGCTCGCCGTTGACGCGCAGCTTGAGCGGCGCGGTCAGCCCGCGCGCCCCGTGCACCAGGTCGGGCCGTACGGCGATGACCGCGCCGACCGTCGCCGCCGTGATCAGCGCCTCGCCGATGCCGATCAGGACGTGGACGCCGACCATCGCGGTGAGGACGGTCCCGATCGGCACGTCGGTGGTGCCGCCGACCGCGTAGAGCAGCGTGAAGCCGGCCGCGGCCGCCGGCACCGACACCAGGGCGGCGACGAACGCGGCGACGGGCACGGTCCGCACGCCGCCGGGCAGCACCTTCACCAGGCCGCGGAAGAGCGCGTAGGCGACGACGACCGTGACGACGCCCATGAGGGTGATGTTCACCCCGAGCGCGGTCAGCCCGCCGTCGGCGAACAGCACCCCTTGGAGCAGCAGGACGACGGCGATGCACAGCACGCCGGTGTAGGGACCGACGAGTATCGCCGCCAGCGCCCCTCCCAGGAGGTGGCCGCTGGTCCCGGCGGCGACGGGGAAGTTGAGCATCTGCACGGCGAAGACGAAGGCCGCGACGAGCCCGGCCAGCGGGGCCGTCCGCTCGTCCAGTTCGCGCCGCGCGCCGCGCAGGCTGACCGCGACCGCGCCGGCGGCGGCGACACCGGCGGCGACGGAGACGGGGGCGTTGAAGAAACCGTCGGGCACATGCATGGCGGGTCTCCCGGGCAGACAGAGAGGGAGGGACGAGGGATGCGGGAAGTGCCGATCGCGGGGGTACGGGCGCAGGCGTGTACGA
Organism: Streptomyces sp. NPDC060194; assembly: GCF_042728285.1. Taxonomy (NCBI): domain Bacteria; kingdom Bacillati; phylum Actinomycetota; class Actinomycetes; order Kitasatosporales; family Streptomycetaceae; genus Streptomyces; species Streptomyces sp. NPDC060194. The sequence goes on from NZ_JBHWZH010000050.1 coordinate 40,099, forward strand.
CGCGTTCGAGCCACCTGATGCTAGCGCCCTCTTGCAAAGAGGTAGCAAAAGCCGAACCACAGCAGAAGAGGGCACGGGGGAGCGCACGGGAGGACGGGTCGCGCACCGGTGGGGGCGAGTCCGAGGGGGACTGCAGCACCCGATGTCGCATATCGGTAAATATGGGACATTGGGCATCCGAGTCCATGACCGACGCCCGACCGACCCGACCGACAGGAGCCGGACGATGAAGCCCGCCGCACCCGCCGTCGAGGACCACACCCGCGCCCACCTCGTCTCCGACACCGGCGCCCACGCGGCGTCCTCCGACCACCGCCCCGTGCCCGTCGCGCTGCGCCACGACCCGGCCGCCGACCCCGGCGCTCTGACGTTCGCGTTCCCCGACACCTTCCCCGGCGGCTCGGAGTGGTCGTTCCCCCGCGACCTCCTGGAGGCCGGCATGCGCTCGCCCGCCGAGGGCGGCGGGATCCGCGTCTGGCCGTGCGGCCGGGTGCAGACGGTGGTGGAGTTCCACTCGGCCCACGCGGTCGCGGTGGTGCAGTTCGACAACGCCCCGCTGATCCGGTTCCTGCGGCGTACGCACGCGGTGGCGGTGCGCACGGCCCCGGTCAGGCGGTCGTCGGAGCGGGCTGCGGCGCCCGCCCTGCGCACCCCCTCCGCCTGACCCCGCACGCGGAAGGGCCCGGACGGGCGGCCGA